>JALQVI010000049.1 GCA_023260395.1 Candidatus Nanopelagicales bacterium | reverse complement strand
TGCTTGCCAGGCAATCGTCGTTGAATACGAAGCCCTTCCAGTTATCGTGAACCCGCTACAGGCCATGGCATCTGATGCAACTGTCATTCGTGATGACAAGGAAAACCAGCCGGGCAACAAGGTCTTCGATTGGGAAATCGGCGACCGTGAAGCAACAGACAAGGCATTCGCCGAAGCTGATGTCATCTCAAAGATGGAACTTCACTACCCACGTTCGCATCCATCGCCGATGGAAACATGTGGCTCTATTGCCGACTTCAATCGCGCAACAGGCAAGCTCACTGTTTACATGACCTCACAGGCTCCGCACATTGTGCGTGCTGCTGTGGCCATGGTTGCCGAACTTCCAGAACACATGATTCGCATTGTGTCGCCTGACCTCGGTGGTGGCTTTGGTAACAAGGTGCCGATCTACCCGGGTTATGTCATTTCGATTCTCGCTTCAATCTTGACTGAGCGTCCGGTGAAGTGGATCGAAGACAAGACCGGCAACTTGATCTCGACTGGCTTTGGTCGCGATGTTTACCTCAAGGGTGAAATGGCGCTTCGCAAGGACGGCAAGATTCTTGGCTTCCGCATGAACACGATTTCTGATCATGGTGCGTTCTACGCAGATGCTCAGCCATCCAAGTTCAAGATTGGTCTCATGCACTCGACCTTCGCGTGCTACGACGTGCCAGCTGCGCACCTCACATCGACTGGTTACTACACGAACAAGGCTCCCGGTGGCGTCGCTTACCGTTGTTCCTTCCGTGTAACCGAAGCCATGTTCTTCCAAGAGCGCATGATCCATGCTGCGGCTGATGACTTAGGTATGGACCAGGCAGAGTTCCGTCGCATGAACCTAGTCAAGGACGACATGTTCCCGTACCGCACGGCGTTCGGCTTCTTGACTGACTCTGGCCAGTATGAAAAGTGCCTCAACGTGGGTATGGAAGCAATCGGCTACGCCAACTTCAAGCAAGAGCAGGAAGAAGCCCGCAAGCGCGGAAAGCTTCTTGGTATCGGCATTTCGACGATGACCGAACCTCTTGGTGCAGGTAATAGCCGCGAGTACGACATCTTGGGTATCAAGATGTTTGACTCCGCAGAACTTCGCGTTCACATGACTGGCAAGGCAATCCTGCGCACCGGTGCAATGAACCAGGGCCAGGGTCACCAGACCACATGGGCACAGATCGTTGCTCACGAACTCGGTATTCCAGCTGACGACATCACTGTCGAAGAAGGCGATACCGACACCGCACCATTCGGTATGGGTACCTACGCATCGCGCAGTACGCCTGTTGCCGGCGCCGCTGTAGCAATGGTCGCGCGCAAGATTCGCGCCAAGGCTCGCAAGATTGCAGCACACTTGCTCGAAGTTTCTGAAGAGGACATCGAGTGGGAGTTGGGTCGTTTCTACGTTCGCTCCAACAAGGAACGTGGCGTAACGATTCAGGATTGCGCACTTGCTGCATACAGCAACATGCCAGATGGCATGGAGCCAGGTCTTGAAAACAACGCCTACTACGACCCACCGAACCTCACATGGCCGTTCGCTGCTTACTTCGTCAAGGTTGAAGTAGATGCCGAAACCGGCGTATGGGATGTTCTCAACGTTGTCGCAGTCGATGACTGTGGTGTTCGCATCAACCCAATGATCGTCGAAGGACAGATCATGGGTGGCTTGACCGAGGCTTACGCTATGGCCAGCATGCAGTACATCACCTTCGATGAAGAAGGTAACTGCATCGGTTCGAACTACATGGACTACTTGCTACCAACTGCGTGGGAAACCCCAGGCTTTGAATTGCATGAAGTCGTCACACCTTGCCCGCACCACCCAATTGGTGCCAAGGGAATTGGTGAATGTGCAACCGTTGCCGGTCCAGCTGCATTCGTTAACGCAGTCGTAAATGCGGTCAGCCACACTGGCGTTCGCAACATCGACATGCCAATGATGCCTAACCGCGTCTACGAAGCATTGACCACCGGTAAAGATGTCAGCGGTATGCCTCCAGTGAGGATCTCTGAATAATGAACAACCGTCCGCTTGAAGGCGCTAGCGTCATGCAGCTAGCAGTAGAAATGATGAACGAAGGTACTTCGTTTGCCATGGCTACTGTTGTGTGGCGCCAGCCGCCGTCATCCGGTCAGTATGGATCGCGCGCAATCGTAACCGCCGACGGAGAAATCTTCGGTTGGATTGGCGGCGCTTGTGCCGAACCAGTCATTATTCGTGAAGCCAAGCGCATCATCGAAGAGGGAACCCCTCGCTTGCTATGGCTTGGCCAAGAAGCAGACTTCCAAGGAATGCATGTTCCTGCGGGTGTCGCAACTGTGCCAATGTCGTGCCAGAGTGAAGGCGCTCTTCAGATTTACGTTGAACCAATGCAGGCCGCGCCTAAATTGCTCATCGTTGGTCGTTCGCCGATGGCTTTGACTCTCAAAGAACTCACGCAAGCAATGGACTGGAATGTCCAGCTCGTTAGCTCTGAGGATTTTGCGACCTCCAACATTGACTCTTCGACAATCGTGATTATTGCTACGCAAGGTCACGGCGATGAAGAAGCGCTTGAAATTGCATTGACTGCGGAGCCGTTCTACGTGGGGCTCGTTGCTTCGCGTAAGCGCGGGGAAGTAGTCATGGAGTTCATGAAAGATCGTGGAATTTCTGACGAAAAGTTGAGCCGAGTAAAGGTGCCAATTGGCATTGACCTTGGCCACACCTCGCATCGCGAGATTGCCGTTTCGATTCTTGCTGAACTCGTTCAGTTACGCGCTGCTGGTGAACTCACACCTGCGGCTGTCGTTACAAAGCCGGCAGTCGAGGAAGTTATCGACCTCGTTTGTGGCATGACGGTTGAGGCAGTTCCTGCCAACCGTCCATTTGAATTCGAGGGTGTGACGTACTACTTCTGTGCGCCAGGCTGTCGAAAAGTGTTCGAAAATGATCCAAGCTCGTTCCTAATTAGGAGGCCTTATGCTGATCTCCCAATCGTTTGATATCGCTCAGCCGATTGACGCGGTCTGGAAGTTCTTTGATGACATTCCGCAGGTTGCTGCATCGATTCCTGGTGCAAACCTCACGAATGAAATCACCAAAGAGCACTACGAAGGCGACGTCATCGTCTCCGCAGGACCAGTCAAGCTCGAATTCGCGGGTACAGCGTTGGTCAAGAGTCGCGACGATGCAAAGAAAGTACTCGTACTTGATGCATCAGGCGCGGACAAGAAAGGTCGCGGCGCTGCATCAGCATTGTTGACGGCGTCTCTGTCTCCGATTGCTAGTGGCACCAAGGTTTCGCTTTCGCTCGATCTGACAATTTCGGGTGCGGCAGCGCAGTATGGCCGTGGTCTAGTGAACGACGTGACTGCGGTCCTGGTTAACTCTGCGGCTGAAAACATGAGCAACCGAATGGATGCGATCTCAAAGGGTCTCGATCCAAATTCAGTTGCCGGTGCAAAATCAGCTAGCGGTCTTTCCATTGGTTTGAATGCTGCAAAGCGCGCTGTAAGCCGTGTCTTTGCTCGATTCTTCCTTCCGTACAAGCCAGTAGCGCGACGATAGGTAAAGGGGTACAACTATGAGTCTTTGGGCAATTGGAAACCTAGTTCTGTTACTAGTCATCGTTCCGGTTCTCGTTACATTGCTTAACCGCGTGCTCGGCGCTCTTGAACGAATTCGTGGAGCAGCTGACGATGCACTCGCTGGTGGCGTGGCATTGATCGGCGAACTCGACACCACTCCAGCGTTGCTGGAAAAGACAGACGATGTCATTAAAGAAGTAGCTAACGGTGCGGTCCGGTACGCCGGTTCCGTTGCGAAGTTGCTGGGATAAGGACGAGATTATGCAAACAGTAGCTGTAGTAAGCCTCGTGCTTTTCACTCTCATCATTGCGGCAGCCGCTTTGGGCTTAATCCGCGTCATCCTGCATTTGCGCGCAGTTGTTAAGACACTCGATGCTCTTGATGGCGGTGTCCAGGTCATCGTCGCTAAGACCGCAACTGTCGGTAGCACCGTAGATTCCGTTAACGCCAGTTTGGCGCCAGTGCGTAGTTTCGCAGAGTCGATCTAGGAAGGCTGTTATGGATTTCGCAGGACATACCGGTTGGCAATTGGGCTACATCATCGGCCTCGTTGTTGTGCTTGTCGTTGTTGCACTCGTGGTTCCAATTCTTTTGCTCGCAGCAAAGATTGGCGGCCAGGCACAAAGCATTAATTCAGGACTTCAGGAAGCAGAAAAGAACACTGCTGGCCTGGCAAAACTGAACGAAACTATCGCGTCAGCCTTGGCCATCATCGCTGGACTTAATCGCGGTCGCAAGAAGCTAGGAGGCTGAACATGGACAGCAACGTAGAAACATTGTGGCGCCTGGCCAACATCTTGGGCATCGTGGTTGTCGCTGCAGTTGCAGCGCTCCTAACGATCTTGGTGTTGCTCGTAGCCAAAATCGACAAGCGAGTAAAGGCCATCAAGGCAACGCTCGAAGCTGCTAAGGCAAATACTGCAGATACGGAACTCATCGGTGTTACCGCCGGTGGCGTAGAAGCAGTCTTGGCCGAAGGTCTGGAACACCACTTGTTCCTCGGCCGTGTACTAGAAAAGGTACGTTCATGAGCTCCAATACTTTGATTACATGGACAGTCATTGACATCGTCGCTTTGATTGCTGGTCTAGCTGTGTACTTGTACATCGTTGGCCGTCAGCTCACAAAGGTTGCGGACACACTTGAAGAGGCCGCTGACATCGTGTGGGAAATCAAGAAGGATGCCGAGCCAATCGAATCCGGACTGACCCACATCAACACAACGGGCAACATTGTTGCTGGTGCACTTCCATTGCTTTACGGAATGGCCGAAGGCATCGTGGTAGGCGCTACTTATGTTCCTGAAGAGGCACATGAACCAGAGCCAGCACGCCCAGCAATGGGCACACGTCGCTCGCGCTTGTTCGACGGTGTTGGAGTAAAAATCAACTAATTAGTTAGACGAATTTGGATCACGATTAGTGGTCAATGGGTCGGTGACTGGCGTTTGGTAGTCACCGATCCATTCGTCTTTCCAGGCTTTATCAAATTTTTCAGTGTTACAACTCGGGTCGTAAATAGCCATCAATTCACGGCACATTTGCTCTCGATGTGAAGCACGTCCGCCAGGAATTTCGTACCACGCAATGTGTAAGTTGAACTTAGTTCCCGCGCGAGCAATCCAGGCGGCTGAACGTGGATGTCTAAACGGAAAGCCTTCTTGGCTGAGGTCGTCGCCATGGCCAACGTAAATCACGCTGTACTGCTGTGGCTTTCCCTCAATGTCATTGCGCGCCAAAATAACGTACACCGCAGGTGCGGCTGTGGCAGTCCATCCGGCAAGTGCGCGTGGACCTTCGAAGGGATAGCCGGCGAGGCTGCCAAGTCGAATCATTCGATGATCAAATCCAAGTCTTCGTAGTCGTCATCTTCGCTCATGGCATGCGCTGTCGTAACAGGCCAAAACGGTAGCGATGTCTTTTGGACTGCAGCTTCGAACATCTTTCGACCTTCGTCAACTGCATCTGCCGAGTTTTCAGCATCGACCATAATTTGAGCACCGTATGACATCGTTCCCATGCCTGAAGCAATGCCGTTCATCCCAGCAACTGCATCCGCCAGTTCAACGATTTCATCAAGAGTCATTTCGCGGTCGCCTTCGGCAACCAAGGACACGCTGTATTGCATAGGTGCTACCTCATTCTGGTGAGTTCCGAAGCGAATGCTTCGACGCTCTTATAGTTGTGGCCGGAATAAATTGCGTCAATGAAAGGCTCGGCGACCATCATGCCAATGGTATTTGGCTTGAAGTCGATGTTGTCTCCCTTATGAGGATTCACCCAGACAACGCGGTGCGCAAGTCGAGAGAGAGTTTCCATCGACTTCTCTAGAACGGCAGGATCGCCTTGGTCTAGGCCATCTGAACAAATCACCACAATCGCGCTTCGGCCAAGCTTGGCGCGACGAGATTCCTTAATGAATTGAGTCAGTGCATCTCCGATTCGAGTGCCGCCATCCCAGTCCAACACGCTTTCACCAGCCAGACGCATTGCATCATCAGGCGTGCGCTTATCGAGTGAGCGTGTGATGCGCGTCAGACGAGTGCCAAAGCAGAACACTTCAACTTTTTGGTTGGCTCGTCGAGCCGAATAGGCCAACTGGAGTAAGTTGCGCGAGTAATCGGCCATCGAGCCTGAGACATCGAGAATGAAAACCACAGGCCGCAGTTTTTCTTTGCGTTGCATGAACGACAGTTCTTGAGGTTCACCCATCGTCCGCATAGTTTCACGAGCCATACGACGCATGTCGAGCATCTTGCCATTCTTTGTAGGTTGATGACGAAAGGTTCGACGTTTAGGCGGCGAAAGACGCATGAGTGAAATCAACTTACGAAAACGATTCAATTCCTCGTCGTTACATTCAGAAAATGACTTGCTACGCCAAATTTCTGAGGCCGAAGCCATGTAGCCCATCTTGGTTTCGTCTTCACTGGTTTCGCCGGGAAGGTTGTTGTCGACGTTGGGAACCTCGAGCGTTGTGCCGGCAACGGCGGAAGATTTGAGTTTGATCTTGCGAACGTCCGTCTCGTTGGGGGACAGGTTGAAAAAGAATGCTTGGAACCGTTCGTTATACAGCGGAATTTGGTCCTTCTTGCGAACTAATGTTGTTCGACCTGCCCAATACACATTCATAATGTCGGTTGGGTCCAACGTCGTTAGCGAGCGGCAAAAAGTAATGACGTCATCGGAACCAACGATCAGCCCATGCGAACGTAAGTCCTGACCAAACTCCACAAATAGTTCGTCAAGACCATCGATGCTAGGAGCTTGGGACGATGACATTCAGATTCTTTGAGGTGTACTCAAGGTCGTCACGATCTTTAATGACCGCGCCGAGAGTTTCCGAAGCAGTATTGGCATTCAAATCGGTTGCACCAATGGCATCGAGCGATTCAACCCAGTCGATGGTTTCGGCAACGCCAGGAACTTTCTCAAGATCCATTCCGCGAAGGGTGTTCACGGCTTCTACGACTTGCTCACTCAGGCGTTCGCTAATTCCTGGTACTCGCGAGCGAACAATGTCGATTTCGCGGTCGGCAGGTGGGAAGCCAATCCAGGTATAGAGACAACGACGCTTGAGTGCATCGTGGAGCTCGCGTGTGCGGTTAGACGTCAAAATGACAATCGGACGGCTCTTTGCGGTAACCGTACCAATTTCGGGAATTGTCACCTGAAAGTCAGATAGCAACTCCAAAAGAAAAGCTTCGAACTCATCATCAGCACGGTCAACTTCGTCGATCAACAAAACGCTGGTATCGCCGGCTCGAACGGCTTTGAGAAGTGGTCGTTCCAAAAGGAATTTGTCGCTGAACAGTTGTTCATCTGAACCTTGACCAAGTTCAGCCTGTGATAGTGAACGGATGTGCAACATCTGGCGGGCATAGTCCCATTCGTATAGGGCGTGGTTCGTATCGATGCCTTCATAGCACTGCAAGCGAATGAGTTCGCGGTCGAACAAGGTAGCCAGAGTTTTGGCAAGTTCGGTTTTGCCAACGCCAACTTCACCTTCGAGGAGCAATGGTTTGCCGAGTTTGAGCGAGATGAAAATCGACGTCGCGAGTCCGCGATCAGCGATGTAACCCAGATCCCGAAGGTCGTCGGTTAACTTCTCGACTGTGAGGTCTGCAAAAAGGTCAGTGCGTGACATATCTATGTGTGTTCTTTGGGGCTAGTTCTGGTTGCCAAGGACGAGGTCGGCAATGGTGTTGCCAGTTGCGAGTTTGCCTTCGCGAGCAAGCTTTGCCTTCCAAGCAGATGCGACGTCAGTGCCTTCATCGCCGAATCCATCAAAGGAAACTTCCTTCATGTTGCGACAGATTTTGTTCGGGTTGCACTCTTCGTCCAACTCCACGAGTTGGTCAGGTTGTTGCTGCCAGATGGAGCGCAAAACTTCTCCGGCAGAGTCGTTGGTTTCAGACATGTCATCCTCCTGCTGAATCGCCAGAAAGGCGCATCAGTACTGCTCTGACGGTATCAGGCATAGCGCGGGCTCGCACTCTGTACAAGTGGTTGGAGTAGGCGCTTTTCGTCTTTTAACCACTGCCAAAATCCCCAGTAGAATCAAAGCCATGTTTGCATCCCTGTCAGACCGCTTGTCGGCTACTTTTAAGCAGCTTCGCGGCAAGGGACGCCTCACCGAACAAGACATTGACGAAACTGTTCGGGAAATCCGAATCGCACTGTTGGATGCTGACGTTGCGCTGCCTGTCGTGCGTGAATTCTGTGCTCGAATCAAGGAACGTTCACTTGGTGCAGAAGTATCTGCGGCTCTCAATCCGGCCCAGCAAATCGTCAAAATCGTTAACGACGAACTCGTTAGCATTCTCGGCGGGGAAACTCGACGAATTCGTCTTGCGAAGACCGCGCCTACCGTCATTCTCCTCGCTGGTCTTCAAGGTGCAGGCAAGACGACGCTTGCTGGAAAACTTGCTGCACATTTACGTTCGCAAGGTCACCAGCCGATGCTTATCGCCGCCGACCTGCAGCGACCCAATGCTGTGGACCAACTCAAGATTGTTGGACAGCAAGCCAACGCTGTTGTGTTCGCTCCCGAACCGGGCAATGGTGTCGGCGATCCCGTCAAAGTCACTCGCGATGGCATCAAGTTCGCAAAGGACAAACTGCACGATGTAGTCATCGTCGATACCGCTGGCCGTTTGGCCATCGATGCCGATTTGATGAAGCAACTCAAAAAGGTCAAGGCCGAAGCGCAGCCTGATGAGACTTTGCTCGTCATTGATGCGATGACTGGCCAGGACGCCGTCAATACTGCGCAAACATTCGCCGGTGAAATTGGCATTGACGCTGTTGTGCTCACAAAACTCGATGGTGATGCACGCGGTGGTGCCGCACTTTCAGTTCGTACCGTCACTGGCAAGCCAATCATGTTCGCTTCGACTGGCGAAAAATTAACAGACTTTGAAATCTTCCATCCAGATCGCATGGCCTCGCGCATCTTGGATATGGGCGATGTGCTCACTCTGATTGAACAGGCCGAACAAACTCTCGATAAAGACACGACCGAAAAGTTTGCAAAGAAGATGCAAGCCGGTCAGGACTTCACACTGACTGACTTCATGGAACAGATGAACCAACTTCGCAAGATGGGTTCCATGAGCAAGATGCTCGGCATGCTCCCTGGTATGGGAGACATGAAGAAACAGATTGAAAGTATCGACGAACGTGAAATCGATCGTGTCGGTGCGATTATTTCGTCGATGACTCCTGCGGAACGTGAAGACCCAAAGATTTTGAACGGCTCTCGTCGCGCGCGTATTGCTCGTGGTTCTGGTGTGCAGGTCAGCGATGTGAACGGTCTCGTCGACCGTTTTACTCAAGCGCAAAAGATGATGAAGCAAATGGCCAAGGGCGGGGCAGTGCCTGGCGTCCCAGGAATGCCGGCAATGCCGGGCATGCGAGCTCCGCAACAAAAGAAGCAGCAAAAGGGTAAGGGTGCCAAGAAGTCAGGCAATCCGGCTAAGCGCGCCGCTCAAGAGGCTGGCCTAGATATAGAGGAAACCGTGGCCCCAGCAACGACTTTGACTGAACTGCCGGACGCATTCAAGGGTTTTCTGGGCTAAAACCCATCAAATCGGGCTCCGGTTTCGTATTTCCGGCTATTTCTGGCATTATTTTCAAGGTAATCCCGACGACCGAGCCGGCCCTCTAACCGCAGAGCCGTCGGATTCATCGAATGCAATTCCTTGCGACCCCACTCGCTCATAGGAAACGCATTCATCCAAATAACAGGAGAAATTTAACTCGTGGCTGTCAAGATCAAGCTCAAGCGTCTCGGAAGCATTCGCAACCCTCAGTACCGCGTAGTCGTTGCCGACTCACGTACTGCACGTAATGGTCGTGCGATCGAAGAAATCGGTCTGTACCACCCAAAGGAAGAGCCAAGCCTTATCAAGATCAACTCTGAGCGCGCTCAGTACTGGCTAGGCGTTGGCGCACAGCCAACCGAACCAGTTCTTGTTCTTCTTAAGATCACTGGTGACTGGCAGAAATTCAAGGGACTTCCAGGTCAAGAAGGCACACTACGTGTTGCTGAACCTAAGGAAGCCAAGCAGGCAAAGTTTGCCGCAACCGTACTTGCAGTTGCTGACGAACCTCGCACCCCAACCATCAAGCCAAAGGTTGAAAAGGTTGTTGAGGAAGTTAAGGAAGCTGCAGAGCACATCGTTGAC
>JALQVI010000048.1 GCA_023260395.1 Candidatus Nanopelagicales bacterium | reverse complement strand
TGGCGTAGCTGGAGTAATTCACATGCTGGATCTCCATTCTGTGAATGACTTAATTCCAGTCGGAACAAATATCGCTACATGCGTGACAAGTTAAGTGGACGCATCAAAATGACAAATCCATGGCTTGATCAAATTTCAACAAAGCACACTGTTACTAAGTTGCTCGTCATTGGTTGGGTGGTCGCGGTAATCGCGGCTACCCACCAGTGGGCATTTGTAATAAACCCAAAGCAATACACAGACGCTTCGATGAAGTACGCAATGTACGCCTATTGGATTGGCTGGCTCTTGCTTGCTTTTGGTACTCACGTACTGGCGGTTCGTGCGCTATGGGGTTATGAACCAACGTGGATTCAGTTAGCTATCATTGGCGCGATTCGACCTTTGAGTATCTTGTTTATTCATTACAAACTAAATTCACAAACAGGAAATTGGTACTTCGGTTACTTAACGTCGCAACCTATTTTCGCAATTACTGACGTGATTATTCCTGGCGCGTTGTTGTACTTTGCATGGCGCGAGCGTGACAACGAAAATTTGTTGTCGAATTCGAAAGTCGAAATTGAAGAACACGAACCTGTTGCGAGTATCTAGGTCTCGATAAGAAAAACCGGCGCTCTCGATATTTGAGGGCGCCGGTTCTTGTTTGATTGAGTACAGGTACTAGTCGTCCTGGCCGCTATCGCAAATGCACAGGTCAGCTTGCGCAACACCATCAAAAAGGCCATCGAGGTGTTCGCCGCAGCCTGTCCAGGTGATCTTGCCGCATAGGTTGCAGGCCACTTGCTTACACATTGGGAACCTTCTCTCGAGTTGCAGGTAGTTGAATCTTAAACTAAATTGGTTTTACACAATAAACATACCGAGGATTTCACCATGACAAAAGCAATCGACCAGGCCGCACAGGAACTTCTGTTCACGAACGCCAATACCCCAGCTAACTTCACAGCCGAACCAGTAACGGACGAACAGATTCACGCTGCTTACGACTTGATGAAGTGGGCGCCAACAGCATTCAATGCCCAGCCACTTCGCATCGTGCTCGTTAACTCACCGGAAAAGCGCGAAGCACTTGTTGAACGTGTCATGGAAGGCAACCAGCCACGTGTGCGCGCGGCATCGCAGGTGGCAATCATCGCTGCTGACTTAAAGTTCGCGCAACACATGCCAACCATCAACCCAGGCATGGCTGGTGTACCGCTGTGGCAGAACCAGGAATTCACCAACAACCTCGCTCAGTCACAGACATGGCTCCAACTTGGATACTTGACGCTCGCACTTCGTGCCCAAGGTCTTGGCGTTTACCCAATGACTGGCATTCACAATGACCAGATCAACGCACACTTCTTTGCTGATGGCCAACTGCAGACAATCGCAGTCCTTGCCATCGGAAACATTGACGAAACTGCAGCACGACCACGCAATCCACGTCATGCGATTGAAACTGCAATTCAGTCCATTTAATTAACTCTGAATAGAGGCGAGTCCGATTGATCGGGCTCGCCTTTTCTTCTGCGTAATACATGAATTGCCAATACCGTTGGCATGGGGGCAGGAATCGCAGGAGAGCATTGTGAAATCAATCCGAATTGCCGTAATCGCTGTACTCACACTCGGGCTGGCCGCTCCAGCACAGGCCGCAACCAGCGGCCCAATCAATCCTCGCACTGCGTGTTTACTTAGCTCGTGTGGCGCGGACATCGTGAGCTTCACCACTGGCACTCCAGTCGCTCAGAGCATATTTGAGGGCCTACAAAATATTGAGACAGCCAGTGATGGCAAGGTGTGGTTTTCAGGTATTGGGCAAAATAATGCCGCAGGTGTCGTTGGTTACATCAAACCGTGGGACAAAGCAGCAGGCGTTCATTTGTGTGACTCTTCACTTTTGACACACGAGTCAGACACTTTCCAGCCGTACACCTTGGTACCCGCTGATTCGGGCTCAATGGATGCAGTTGGGTTGCAATCGGGCGTAGTTCATTTCAACTCGACCTGCACTTCGGCTACATATCCATCAGTACGACCAACCAATGGCAATCGTGCATCCGCTCGAGATGTCAACGGCGATATTTGGGTGGGCTATGACGGAGCCAGCAAAATTGTGAACCTCAATACTGACGTCGAAATTTCAAATACGTGGACTGCCGATATGACAAGTGGGCCAGATGGAAACATGTGGGCCATAGATGATGCCCACAACATGGTGATGACGTGGGATCCCAACAATGCAACTGTTTCTTACCAAGCGCTGTCTTTAAGTTTCTGCACACCGCAAGCCATAGCGAGTGATCATGAACGATTCTTGTGGGTTTCGTGCAGCATCGCCGATACTCTCGTGCGCATTGACACAGCATCGGGTCATGTTGGCGAACGCGCTTACTATGGTGTGCCTACTGGAGGAGGCCTCGGACTGCCTGGAATTACCGTTGGTGATGACGGCGTCGTTTGGCTCACAGACCAAGGCGATCATGCAGTCAAGGCCTTTAATGAAATTGCGACTGGAACCGGTGGCGAAAACCTAAACTTCGTCAATATGTCCAAGCCAGAATGGGCCACCGATATCCCAATGCTTCGTGGCATAACGCATGATCTCGACAACAATGCATGGTTTATCAACGCGGCTGATGCGACGATCAACTTCATTGGAATCAACGCTGTCGGGCCAAAGCCAACAGATCCAACTGAACCATCCGAGCCTGTCGAGAAAACTACAAAACCGACTTGCAGCTCGCACAGTCAATGGACCGTATATTTTGCAAATCGTTCTGCCAAATTATCGAAAGCTGCCAAGTCAACGTTGGATTGTGTAGCAACACAAGTTGGCAAGGCAAAGGCCATCAAAATTTATGGCTACACGATGACGAATAAAAAGTCGGCAGCATCCAAGCTCGCGAATAAGAAGCTGGCAAAGAAGCGGGCGCAGGCAGTGCGCAAGTATTTACGCACTAAAGGTGTGAAAGCCAAAGTCATTGTCATCGCTAAAGGCGCGGTTAATCCGGTAAGTAAGTCGGATCAGTCGAAAAATCGTCGCGTCGTGATTGTCCCTAAGTACATGCGGCTGCCTAGCTTCTAGCTAAATGTCAGTGTTTGCAAAGGCAATTCAGCGTTAACAAAATAACTGGAAAAGTGCTTGACCACGGCAGAGATCGGCCACATACTTGCTCTTAATTGTAAATTGTTAACAATTTAGGAGCCTTACATGGGTACAGCAGTAATTACCGGCGCTGGCAGCGGCATGGGTCGAGCAACCGCAGAGTTGTATTTGAGCCGCGATTGGAATGTCATTGCGATCGACGTTGCTGACAACCCTGGCTTGGAATCTGCAAACCTTCAATGGGTCAAGGCCGATGTTCGCAATCGCGCTGAACTCGATTCAAAAATCGCCGCAGCTGTGGCAACTACTGGCGGACACATCGATGCTGTGGCAAACATCGCTGGTGTTTTCCCTCCAACAACTCTCGAGACCTACACCGAAGAAAACTTCAATTTCATTTTCGGCGTCAACGTCCTTGGCGTGCTCAATGTGACTGCTGCATGTGTGCCTCACATGCAAGCCGGATCATCAGTAGTGAACTTCGCTTCTGTTGATGGCTTTACTGTTTCTCGTGGCCAACTTCTTTATGGCGCCTCAAAGTCAGCAGTCATCATGATTACCAAGTCACTTGCGCTCGAACTTGCACCGAAGAAAATCCGCGTCAATGGCATCGCACCAGGGTGGGTCGCAACGCCCGGCAACGCAGCAACCGGACGAATGGATGAAGCAGCAGCATCAATTCCAATCGGCCGCGTCGCACAACCCTCAGAAATTGCAGAATGGGTATGGATTCTCACTGATCCAACCAAGGCTGGCTTTGTCGATGGTGAAACGATTGTGATTTCCGGCGCGGACGTAATGCGATGACGTTTAGCGCATTGCCATCCGCTACGACGCCCGAGCTTCTTGCTGATCAAATTCGTGACGCGATTCTGATTGGGACTTATAAGCCTGGAGATCGCCTGATTGAACAGGAACTATCTGATTCTTTCGGAATATCGCGCGGGCCTATTCGGGAGGCGATCCGTCTGTTGGCTGCCGAAGGTTTGATTGAACTACGCAAGAATCGCGGCGCAGTCGTCGCCGCGCCAAACTTCGATGATGTGCTCGAGGTTTATGCGATTCGCATGTCATTGGGATCCATCGCTATTGCGCACGCATGTCATGCCCAAAAGCATGGCCTCTTGGACACCACAGTTGTGAACAAGAAGCTCTCGCTATTGAAAAAAGCCGTTGGCGGAAATGCTTTCGCTGCGGTTTCAGCTGACCTTGAATTCCAAACCGCGCTCATTGAACTGGGCGCATTGCCTCGCATCACAGAAACTTTCCAACAAACCGCAGTCGACATCTCAGTCTTTGTTCGATTCTTGGAAATTCGTTACGAAGCCGCAGATCACCAAGACCTTGTGGACCGCCACGTTGCTGTGTTCGATGCGATTTTGCAGGGCGACGTTGATAAGGCCGTGGACTTGTGGACTGGCCACATTCGCCAATCTGTCCGTGAATTCATGCAGCCATTTAGCGACTTAGAAATCGCTGAACTTTTTGAACGACCTTTAATGCAAGATGTATTTGAAGTGGAGAATGCCCGATGACCAAAAAATATTGCGTAATTGGCGCCGGAGCTGCTGGCTTGCCAGCGCTCAAGATGCTGATTGATGAAGGATACGACGTTGATTGTTTTGAAAAAAGTGACAAAGTCGGCGGCCACTGGAACCACGACTATGACTTCTTGCATTTAATCACTTCTAAGACGGCCACGGGTTACGAACACTGGCCCATGCCAGAAGACTTCCCAACATTTCCGTCAAAGGACCTCATGTTGAAGTACTTCAACATGTATGCCGAAGAGTTCAACTTGTTTGATCGCATCACTTTTAACACCGAAGTGTTGTCGTGTGAACCAATTCCTGGTGACGGACTTCCAGGTTCGAATGGCTGGACTGTCACAACAAGTGACGGTCAATCCAATATCTACGAAGGCGTGTTGATCGCCAATGGCCACTTGTGGGATCAAAAGACGCCAGAGTTTGAAGGCGAATTTACCGGCCGACAGATTCACTCAGGTAGCTACAAGAACACCAAGGATATTGAAGGTCCTGTTCTCGTTGTGGGCTCGGGCAACTCGGGATGCGACTTGGCTGTTGATTGCGCGCAGAATTATTTCGATACTTCAATCGTCATGCGCTCAGGCCATTTCTTCCAGCCAAAGACTTTCTTTGGTCGACCACGTGCCGAGTTGCCATGGATGGCTGAATTCAATTTCGAGGAACAAGATCTCATTGCTCGTTTGATGATGAAGCTTTCCGTTGGCGAATGGAGCAATTACCCAGGTATGCCTGAGCCAGATCACAAGCGACTGATGGACGGCCCACCGGTCGTTAATAACTTGCTCTTGTATTGGTTGCAGCATGGCCGCATCGCTATCAAGCCTGGCATCAAGCGCTTCGAAGGTAAGACAGTTCACTTCGAAGACGGCACGAGTAAAGACTTCGAAACCATTCTCTGGGCAACTGGTTTCCACGCCAGCGTTCCGATGTTGGATGACAGTCTGCTGCAAAAGAGTGCGGACAATGTGCCACTACGTTATGGTGCAGGCGTCGTTCCAGTCGGGTTGGAAAAGTGCTACTACATCGGACTCATTGCAGCCCGTGGTGGCCAGCCGATGCAGTACCCAATCCAGACTGACCTTGCGATTCGCATGATCAAATTGCATGAGCGCAGCAAGACCGGCACGGCACCAGTTGTGCAGACTCTCGCAGCAGCTCAAGAGCCAGAATGGCGAGTCGATATCTTGCGTCCCATCTGGTTTGACCAGATTGCCGATACCAAGGAAATTTTGACCAAAATGGCCTGATTTTGGGGTCAAATACCTTGAATGTGAGATGTGTCGCTTGAATTTTCTTGGCTAAATTCAGCCCATAAATCAAGGGAAAAAGCCCTGTTCGGCTCCGAAATATCGGATTCGGACAGGGCTTTTGGCGTGTCTTGTCCTAACCCTGGGTTACCGTTGAAATACGAGATTCCAACCGGAATCGCTATCGGCGGGGCGCCAAATCTCACCCCCTGCCGATGGGTCACGGACCTTGGGTGAGAGTGGGGGAACCACAGGTAAGCGGACACGAAAGTGCCCTTGGGGTTAAGTCAGGCAACTGACCGGCGAACTTCTCCTGCCGAACCCGACAGCTCACCTCATCGGCGTCGGGAGAATCGTATGTCCAGACACGGACGTCATGTCGGTGCCAAGCGCACCGTCAACAAATCACCACTAGTCCTAGCCGCCGCCTTCCTTGGCATCACCAGCGTGATCTTGGTTCAGGCGCACAATGTGTTGGCGACCACGCCGACGCTAGCGGCAGCTGCTGTCGATACTACTTTGCCAATTGACACCGTTGCTGCCAAGCACACAGTCACTCAGTATTTGGCTGTTCGTGATGCTCATAATGCGTCCGAAGCCACACGTAGCCGCGCTATCACTCAGGCTCGTAGCGAACTGGCTGCGGCCCAAGGTGAACTCAACAACCTTGTTATTAATGGCGGCGAAGTAATCGACACAGCTAATAACTTCAAGGGCGTTCGTTATGTACGCGGCGGCACTTCGCCCAAGGGTTTCGATTGCTCCGGATACACCCAGTACGTATTCCGCCAGCTCGGTATTTCACTACCGCGCGTAGCTAGCTCGCAGTACAAGTGGGCTGACAAAGTTTCTGCCGCCAAGGCACAGGTCGGCGATCTCGTTTTCTTCCACAGTGGTGGCGGTGTCTACCACGTTGGAATTTATGCGGGCAACGGAATGATTTGGCACGCGCCTTACCCCGGTAAGAGCGTGGAGAAGAAGCGCATCTGGACCAAAAACGTTTCTTATGGAACAGTCCCCAAGGGTGCGTTGAGTGAAACTCAAGCGCAAAAGGTCGCCCAGGCTCGTGCTGCGTTAGCTAAAGCTAAGGGAATGAAAGTTGTCCCGCTGAGCGTTACGCCAAAGAAGTAATCTTTTCGAACGCAACGTTCGCCCTGCCAGGTCTGCAGAAATTATGGTGTGGCTGAAGCGCTTGGCGAAGTGCTCGAACTTGGTTGTCCCGAAGGCGTCGTTGTCGGTGTTGGTGTCGGAGTAGGTGCTGGTGCCCCGGCAACCTTAATTGTGATGGCGGTGTCGACATCTACTCGGGTGCCCGCAACTGTGAGCATCTCGGTTACTTTGCCAACCTTTGTCGCATCCACAACTTTGACAATCTTGACGGCCAAGTGAACGGCCTTGAGCGCATTAACGGCGTCGGCCTGCAACTGACCAACAACATTAGGCACAGTAACTTGATCGGTTACCAATGTTCCGCACGACGCTGTGTATCGACCAGTCGACGTCACGCAAGGATTGTGGAACCAAGCCCGCATGTTTCCACCGCTGTGGTTTGGGCCTTGGCGGTCTGCCAGGTAAACGCCGTCGCCCAGCAGGTAGCCCGTTGTTTGATACAACGTCGCGTTGTAGTTCTGAAAGAGCGGCTTACTCAAATTAAAGAAGTACAAACCTTGGGAAGGGTTGTTCTTGCCTTTGCCTACATAAACTTTGACAACATGGCCGGGCTTAACCAGAGTGCCCTTTGGGAACATGAAGAAATTTAGTGCGGTATCGCGCAGCTTCCAATACGAAAGATCAAGTGCGCGTGTACTTGACAGTGGATTCTTCACGACGATGTATTCGGCGCGAGGATCGCCTGGTCCTCCAACGTTGTCCGTTCCGGGGGGATCCATCAACGCCCATAACTGTGGCGTGATGTCGCGTTGTGGGTCATAGCCGGGGATCGTCGCATCGGGACACAATGTTGTTGACCACATGCCCTTACGTTGTGCGATTGCAGTCAGCAATTCCTGGAAATAGCGCTTGTTAGGTACGGCCTCGTAGTGGCTGCTACCTGGAACGATTGCCAACGGGAACCAAATCGCCAAGCCGCGCTTGTACAGCTCATCTGCAGTGTCAACGGTGAAGTTGCCGTTTGAATCCTTGATGTAAATTTCGCGATAGAAACGGCGAACGCTGGTGTGTGCGTTGAAAGAGGCTTCAGCACGTGAGCGAAGTTGAACAACTGTGCCAACCGGAGTTGTTTGCTTCATGTATGCGGATGCTTGATAGCCACCACATTGCGCCGGCATCGCAGGCAAGTGATCGACTTCGGGAGCTTGCACACCTAAAGTGCGAATCACAATCTTGCGGGTGTCAGTCTTTACCGTGATGGTGTCGCCATCAGCAATGCTGGTTACTACGCCACAGTCCCATGAAGTTTCAGGCCCGATTTCTTGGCCTGGTACACAAATGTCACTGCTGTATGGCGTCACCGATGTGATGGCATTCAAGCGAGACAAGTTCGACTTGTATGAATTTTGTGCTGCATTCTTAGCGGCGGTCAATGCGGCAACTCGCGCCGCCGCCGTATTCACCGCTGGCTGTAATCCCGTGACGACAGCTTTCAGTTCTGTGACCTTCGCTGTTGCGGCAGTCAGTTCCTTTTGTCGTGCATCAACGACGGCCGTTGCATTGGAAATGGCAACTTTGGCAGCAGCTATCGCCTTGGTTCTAGCGGCCTTTGCCGCAGCGGCAACCTTGGCCTGTGCCGCAGCGGCAAGCTTTGCTCGAACAGCTTTAACGTGCTTGACCAGTGCGGCCAGTGACTTTTTGTCGGGTCGGCCATTGGCTTTGGTGCCTTTGTAGCCGATAGATTGCTGGAATTTGATGAATGCAGTTTTAGTAACGGCATCCCATTTCCCGGTCAATGGAACATTTAGCGATTGTTGAATGACTTTGATGTGAGCAACTTGCATGGCATTTGCCGGCGTCACTAATTCAATAGGTAAGCGC
Source organism: Candidatus Nanopelagicales bacterium (assembly GCA_023260395.1). Taxonomy (GTDB): domain Bacteria; phylum Actinomycetota; class Actinomycetes; order S36-B12; family UBA5976; genus UBA5976. The sequence continues at coordinate 2,440 of JALQVI010000048.1, read as the reverse complement.
ACTGGTTTTGCGGTTGGCGTTTGAGTTGGTCGCGGTGTTGCACTACGCGAAGGCGATGCGCTCTGAGATGGTGTTGCGCTCGGACTGGCACTGCGTGTGGCACTTGGACTCGACGTTGGTGTTGCACTCGTCGAGCTGCTTGGCGAAGGTTTTGGTTGTGGCTTAGGTGGAACAAGTTTGGCTAGTTGTGCCTGAGCGTTCACAAGGTCGGCCTTGGCTGTAGTCAATGCAGTAAGTTTTGCTGACTGGATGTCCATGGCGGCATTTAAAGGAACTTGAGCGGTTGCAAGCTTGGCTCGGGCAGCGGCAAGAGTTTTGTTTGCCGGCACGAGTTCGCGACCAGCCTTGAGTGCAGCTTTGCGCTGGGCTACAGCGATCTTGCTGAACGATTTGATGGTGGCAACTTGTGCAGCGGTCGGAGCGGCAACGAGATTGTTTGTCGCGAAACTGGGTGCAACAAGGCTCGTCATGGCGAAAAACAAACTTGTCGCCATGACCACGTGACGAGTGCGGGGAAGCATGGTCATAAGGCCCTGTTGGTTAATGGGTACGCAAAGTGCGCCCCGTAACTTCAATTTACCAACTGTCACTTGCGTAACAGCCGTATTTAAAGCCCAAAACACCCAATTTTTGGCATATTTGCTCACATTTGCCAGCAGAATTCAGGCGTTTTCTTAGGGCTCACATGAATTAGGCTTTACTTAATCTTTAGCTAACGACGCTCCTTGGGGGAATTGCCGTGTTCAGAATGAAAGCCACTGCGCTTCGAGTACTTATCGTGACTGGATTGCTCGGCGCAGGTTTAGTGGTTTCTACCCCTGCAAACGCCGTGAATTTGTCCCCATTTATCTCGGTTTACAACAAGAACATCAACGGCCAATTCGTTATGACCGGCAATACTGTCTTGAGCTGTTCTCAGTCTGAAGGCACTAACGCCGCTAACTGTGATCGCGCTCGAACATTAGGCACGCCTGCGGTCAATTACAACAACAATGCCTATGTCATGCGTAACTCAAACGAAGGCATTAACGGCTTGACGCGCTCGCAAACCGTTTTTGATGACACTCACGTTTTCAACTCTGGTAGCGGCACAGTCACTATTCCTGCTTCAGCAACAGTGACCAAGGCATTTCTGTTTTGGTTTGGCACGCTAGAAAAGCCATCGGCATCGCAAGGTGGCATCGCTGCGGTTTCGCCAACTGACAAAGACAAAGTTGTCTTCGCTCGTCACGGCGACACGTGTCACACAACGACTCAATGTGAAGTGACTGGATCAGTAGCAACCGAAACAGACACCAACGGCGTGGTTAAGTTTTATCGTTCATACGCAGATGTCACTTCCAAACTCACCAATGGCGTGACGTGGACAGTAAACGGTTCGCAGCAGACTGCAGAATTCTCGGCCGGCAATATCCAAACCGCCCAAGGCATCGACCGTTCTGCTGGTTGGTCGCTCATCGTGGTCTACGCACACCCAGATGAGCCACTGCGAAATATCAATATTTATTCAGGTTTTTCATATGTTGCTCAACAATCAAGCGAGCAAATTAATCTGAGTGGCTTCCTCACGCCGCCAACCGGAACTGTGACGAGCAATGTTGGAGTTGTTGGCATCGAAGGTGACTACGGCAGCACAGGTGACTCACTCACAGTCACGAGTGGTACAAAAAGTACCAGCGTCAGTAACGCATTAAATCCTGCGAATAATTTCTTGAACAGCACGATTTCTCAAGATGGTGAGCGCACCACATATCTTGATAATTCAGGAACGGGGAAGTTTGTTAACACGTTTGGTGTTGACGTGGACCGCTTCCAACTTGTGAATGCAGTTCCAAACAATGCATCGACTGCATCGGTAATTTTCAGTTCCAATCTTGATACGTATTTCCCAGCTGCAATGGTGATGGCGAATGAGTTGTATGCGCCTGAATTGCATCTCACGAAATACATCGCAAATATCACGCAAGGAACTTCTGGTTCAACTAACACTGTCACCCAGAGTGACGTGTTTGAATACTCCATCAAAGTTGAAAACGTCGGGCATGGTTCTGCTACTGACATCGTGATCACCGATGCACAGGATTCGCACCTGACATTCTTGACATCCCCGATGCCAAGCCAGTGCTCGTTGACCGCGGGTAAGTTGCAGTGTTCAATTGCCAGCTTGGCGCCAACTGCGCCGAATGGAACAGCATCCCCAATCCTGCTGACATTCCGAGCCCGCGTGGGTGCTGATACCCATCCAACGGGTCCTATTCACGACTTTATTTCAAATGATGCGCAAGCTGTTTACAGCGGACCATTGGGCGAGACTGAAACAGTTTCCAACGTCGTAAATTCGCAATACGCAGTTCAGCCAACTGACCTCGAGCTGGCTTTGGCGTTCGCTAACACCTATGTTCAAGCAGGTACTGCTTCGAACCTGACCGCCACCATCACA
>JALQVI010000047.1 GCA_023260395.1 Candidatus Nanopelagicales bacterium | reverse complement strand
GTGCAAGCATGGGCTTGATCATGTTGCCGGCGTCCATGGCGCCTTCGCCACCACCACCGGCGCCCACCAACGTGTGCATCTCGTCGACGAAAGTGATCACTTCGCCTTCGGCATCGGTGATCTCCTTCAACACGGCCTTCAGACGCTCTTCGAATTCACCGCGATATTTCGCCCCGGCAAGCATCGACGCAATATCGAGGGCAACGAGGCGCTTGTCCTTCAGACCCTCCGGAACGTCACCGTCCGCGATGCGTCGAGCGAGACCTTCCACGATGGCTGTCTTGCCGACTCCGGGTTCACCGATGAGAACAGGGTTGTTCTTGGTACGACGTGAGAGCACCTGCATCACGCGTTCCATTTCCTGGGTGCGACCGATAACTGGATCGAGTTGACCTTCACGCGCAGCCTGAGTCAGGTTGCGACCGAACTGGTCGAGAACGAGTGAGGTTGATGGCGTACCTTCGGCTGCGCCGGAACCGGCAGTCTGTGGTTCTTTACCTTGGTAGCCCGAAAGTAGCTGAATAACTTGTTGGCGGACGCGATTTAAGTCAGCGCCAAGTTTGACGAGGACCTGAGCGGCAACGCCTTCACCTTCGCGAATCAAGCCAAGCAGGATGTGCTCGGTACCGATGTAGTTGTGACCAAGTTGAAGTGCTTCGCGAAGTGAAAGTTCGAGAACCTTCTTGGCACGAGGAGTAAACGGAATGTGACCGCTCGGTGCTGTCTGACCTTGCCCGATAATCTCTTCGACCTGGGCACGCACTGCCTCGAGTGAAATTTCCATGCTTTCGAGCGCCTTGGCAGCAACGCCTTCACCCTCGTGAATCAGGCCAAGCAGAATGTGCTCAGTACCGATGTAGTTGTGGTTCAGCATCCGTGCTTCTTCTTGCGCCAGAACAACTACGCGTCGGGCTCGATCTGTAAACCGCTCAAACATGAATACTCCTGTAACCTCGCCAAAATGTCTTGCCCTACAAGTAAGGCTTTTGGCTCTTGCATTAATGGTAGACGGGCAACGTGTCACGTGCCGCCTGCTTTTTAATACAACGAATGACTTGCAGTTAGTGTTCCCTGATATTGCGCATTTGTTGCCTGACCTGTACGCCACGGGCGAACAGAAACAAACGTAATATCGTGAGCAGAACCCACGTTCAAAGTACTGATGAGGACTTATACATGTCTGAGACCCCACAAGGCATGACCAGCAACATCAGTTTGCGCGAACGTCTCGGTGGGCGCTGGGCGATTTCGTTGTCACCTTATTTGTGGACTACGCCAATCGTGGTTGGTGTAATTCCATTCTCAAGCCAATCGCCCGGATCTGATTTTTCGGACTTGATGCTCGTCACTGCATTTTCAACTTTGAGTTGGATTGCATTCGGCTTTGTTCTATTCATTGGCCATCTCACCTACTTTCGCAATCGTGCAATCATGCCAGTCCACCCTTTGGCAACAATCACTCTTGGCGCCATCGCCGGCCTAGTCAGAAGTTTGGTATCCGGTGACTGGTTTGCGGTGTTTGGGCAGTTCGGGCTGCACAGCATAAATCTTGTCGTGAACGCTGTACTCACAGGAATCTTGTGGATTGCATTGACTTCCGGTTTCATGCACTCAAAACATTCCTTCATGGAGGTTCGCGCCAAACTCATCGCAGACCAAAGTGCACTTTTGCAATCTGGCGAACAGTGGCTTTTAGATGTGCGCAACCGCCGGTTTGAACTAGCTGAATCAGTACGTGAACAGTTGCGCGCCGACTGGCAAAGAACTCGCGTCAACATTCTCGAAAAGCTCAATGACGATAACAACCACTGGGAAAGTGTGATTGATGATTTAGCACTTGCCAGCATTGAAACCGTAAGTTCACTTTCTGCTTCAATGCGTCACGATGCTCCAAAATCTTCCGGCGTACTTGATGGATTTCGAATCATTGCGCGTACTCCCCTGTATCCCATGCGAGGAACTGGAATCGTTATTTCACTGCTTGGACTACTACCAACAACACGACTCGTTGGATTACTCAATGGAATCCTTTTGATTACAGCGATCAATGTCGTGCTGTTGTGCTTTGTGCAACTTAGTCGAATTGCAGTTCAGAAAATGCCAGAACGCAGCATCACAATTTATTGGTTGCTCTGCCTAGGCATTGGTGCAGCACCAATGCCTATGGCACCAATTCTGAGTCACTTGGGCCTTTCGAAAGAAGTTTCAATCGCATTTGTGATTATTGGCGGAATGATTCTGGTATCCACTTTCATCGCATTTAGTTTCATTGCACTAAATCAACTCATCCGCACGAGACAAATTGCAAGTCTGCAGAAGCAAAACCTCTTGCTTGAAGTTTTTGACAATATTCATCAACGGCAAACCTTTGAAGCGCGAATTGATTTGGCCAGTTACCTAACGACGACCATAAATAGTTCAATTAAATCCGCTAGAGAAACGATTGAATTAGGAATTGCAAATCACGACATCGACTCCGTTAATAGTGGCCTTGCGGTCATCGACGCGGTCTACTCCAATGTTTTGGCGCGATATACATCCGAAGAAGCTATCGATTTTCGTCACGAGCTAAATGAAATTACCGAACCTTGGTCGAACATCGCCATCATTACATGGCATCTCGACATCGTTGGATTGGAACGAGAAATCAGTCGACGCCTACTTCTCGTCATCGCACAATGCATTTCACACCTGATGACGCAAGACCTCGCCCAACGTGTTCACGTGGAAGTTTCGGGTTCGTTCTCCAAAGCAAAGCTGTCTCTAGAATGCAACGCAAACGTGTCTTGGCTTGAGGCAAATCAACTCACTCAAGACGTTTTAGATGCAACCGCTGGAACTGACTGGTCAATATCTGGCACTTCAAATAGCTCAACGTTGGTCGTAGCAATTCAGCACGCACATTAACGAATTCTGTGAAAACAATTTAGGCTGTACACATGCCAAGATTCATCACAGGTGCGCTGGCATTTGCACTATTTGTTTACGCCATTACGGACTGGGCACAAACGCTTAAACCAAAACATCTCAGCAAAGGTGTTTGGTTTCTTGTGATTGTTGCACTGCCACTCATTGGTCCCATTTTGTGGATCCTGTTTGGCCGTAAACGCGGTGGCGGTGGCGGCTGGGATGACGATTTCGTCGGCCCCGAAGATGACCCAGTATTTTGGAAAGATCGCGAACGGGTTTAGTTAAGACCCGAGTAGGAATGCAATCCAGATACGTACATGTTCACGATGAAGTAATTGAACATAATCGCTGCGAATCCAGCAATCGCGACAATCGCTGCCTTACGTCCACGCCAGCCGGCAGTGGCACGTGCGTGTAGATACGCCGCGTAGATTACCCACGTGATGAACGCCCACGTTTCCTTTGGATCCCAGCCCCAGTAACGACCCCATGCAGCTTCGGCCCAGATTGAACCTGCGATGACAGCAAAGGTCCACAGCGGGAACATGAACGCGTGAATTCGGTAAGCCATGAGGTCTAGGCGGTCGGCGGCTGGCAAGCGTTCGGCTAGCGCGGCAAAGCGACCAGGCTCTTGCCCATCGGCGACCTTGAGTTCAACTCGTTCAGCTACGAGATACAGCGCAGATAGTGCAGCACCGACTGCAAACGAACCCATGCACACAATGGCTGCGGTTACGTGAATGGCAAGCCAGTATGAGTTCAGAGCCGGTACGAGCTGTGCGCTCTCGGTGTACAACACGGTGATTGCCAAGCCAAGGTCGAGCAATACTGGAATGACGATAAAAAGCCCAAGCCAACGCAAGTCACGTTTGAGCGACATTACGCAGTACGCCATCAACACACCGAAACCAGCAGCGATGGAAAATTCGTACATGTTGCCCCATGGCAAACGATGAGCAGACAGTCCGCGGAACAGCATGGACATACCTGTGAAAATTGCACTGAGCCACGTCAAAGACATACCGATGTTGCCAGCGCGACGACCTTCGCCAAGCCCATCCTCAGTCGTGACAGCTGTCGATACTGCCGGACGTTCAAGCGTTGTGGTTGCACCCATTCGCGTTTGATGTGACGAGCTACTTGTACGCGCGACGGTTTCCTCGATCGACTCGAGGCGGCGGCCTTTTGCTAGCGCGATGGCAAATGCACCCATGGCGCCAGTCAATGTTGTCATTGCACCGTAAACCATGATGTTGCTTGCATGAGCAAAAGTCTCATTAATCGCCATGTGACACCTCTGGAGCGTAAGTTCGTGCGGATTGTGCAAGCGCAGAAATTTCTGCGACAAGTCCTGGCGCTTCGGTCTTTGATAGGCCTGCTACCTCAACCAGAATAGTGCCATTTTCAGTCGGTGTAATGCGCAGCCAAGCGCGACGTCGTGGCACTAGCAACGACATTGAAAGTCCGACAATTGCGAACATTCCTGCACCAAGCGCCCATCCCTTGCCTGGGTCGTGCGTGATCGAAAATGAGGCCCATTCTTTGTAGCCATCAAATGTGACACTGCCTTGACCCTTTGGCAGCTTGTACGTTTCACCAGGATGAAGTCGCTCAAGGCCGATCTTTTTCATCTTTGATGTGTCGAGGCGGTAAACACTTTGTGGCACCCCAGAATCAAGTCCAAGATCGCCGCTCCACACACTCATAAACACCATTGGATCTGTTGGCGCAGGGAACGTTGAATGCGGACCAAGAACGGCATCAACTGCTGCCGTCGGCAAAAAGAACGCCTGGATACCAAGTTGCGGCACCGCATCGGGCGCCTTGACTACGCCAGTTGATGTGAAGTTTCCATCCTGTGGCAAGAAGACTGCTGCGTCTTTCCACACGACTTTGCCATTGCTGTCTTTGACCGTGATTTCCGGTGCGTAACCATGTCCAACGAGATACACCGAGGAACCATCGATTCGTAATGGCTTGTTCACGGCAATACGAACCGGTTTTGCCTGCGCTGTTGGTGAAGTTTTCACAAGTACATCCGCGTGGAATTCACGCGGTGCTCCATTTTGCATTCCACCGAGTTGGTAAGTAGCAAAGAAATTCTTCAACTGAAACGAGAACGGCGCCATAGTGCTGGTATCAAACATGCGACCGGGGGCAAATGTGTCGTACTGCGTGATGTTATTGGCAAAGCCCGAGCCTTCTCGAACGATGACGTTTCCTTTGGCACCAAGTGCGCTTCCGGAGCCAACCGAAAACAAAACGAACAGCAACGCAAAGTGGAATAGCAAGTTGCCGGTTTCACGGGCATAGCCGCGCTCGGCCGCAACCCATTCATCGCCAACGCGAACGCGCCAGCCACGACCTTTCCAGTCGCTGGCAACGGCATCAAGAACATCGACGTCAGAAGCATTCGCGCTCCACGATTCATGCGCAGAAAGTCGACTCAAGTTTCGAGGTGCACTTGGCGGTTGACTGCGCAGCTCTTTCCAGTGGATGACGAGTCGCGGAATGACACAGCCTGTTAAGGAAACAAATAGCAAGAGATAAATCGCAGCGAACCAGGGTGATGCAAAGACATCAAACATGTGGAACTTGTCGAGCACTGCCCCACTCTTGGGATGATCGCGTAAGTACTGAGTTACTTTCAGTGGTGATGTGCCGCGTTGTGGGAATAGCGAACCGGGAACGCTAGCGACTGCCAAAAAGAAGAGCAGAAACAACGCTGTGCGCATGCTGGTTAATGACGTCCATAACCAACGAAGGTTGGCAACAATTTTGGTCCACAAACTCATTAGAGCGGAACCGCCCATTGTGGTGCCCACACTCGCAAAGAAATCATCAATTCATTCCAATAACCGGTCACTTGCATCAAACCGATTGCAATCAGCATGACGCCACCAAGTCGCATGATGAGTTTTGAATGGCGACGCAGGACACCGACTGCATCAACACTCTTTTCCATCATGAGTCCCAACAAGATGAACGGTACGCCTAAACCGAGGACATAAACAAAACTCAGTAATGCGCCGCGAACTGCACTTGCCTCAGACAAGGCCATGCTTTGGACAGCAGCCAATGCCGGTCCGATACAAGGTGTCCAACCAATCGCGAACAACAAGCCGAGCATGAACGCACCGACAAGTGTTCCCGTTGGCATGCGGTGCATGCGGTATTCGCGTTGCAGCGCAGGAATCAACCCGAGAAATCCAAGGCCAAGGATGATGACGATGATGCCCATGATCATTTGGATCATGCGCTGATGTTCAATCAGTCGCTGACCGGCACCGCCAAAAAGCGCGCCGAATGAAACGAACACCACAGAGACCCCGGCCATGAATGACAATGCGCCCAACACCGCACGACTGCGCTTGGGCTTGCGCGTTCCAGCCTGAGCGCCGGCAACTCCGGTCATGTATGACAAGTAACCGGGAACAAGCGGAAGCACGCACGGCGAAAGAAATGACACAACACCGGCAGCAGCTGCCAGTGGAATGGCCACGAGCATCGAGCCGCTCGTTAATGTTTGTGCGACTTCAGTGACAAGCACGACTACCCGTCCTCAGTGACGGCTAGCGTGATGTCTCGCAATTGCGCTTCGGTGACCGGACCCAGGATACGAGCTGCGACGCGACCTTGGCGGTCCAAAATAATCGTCGTTGGAGTCGCAGCGGGGCCAAGGTTGCCAAAGACCAGAGTTAAGGTTCCATCGTTATCTTGGATGGACTGAAAACCAGTCGGGAAACGATCTTGGAATGCTTTCGCAGCGGCTAGACCATCGCGTGTGTTGAGCCCAAGAAAATGAACACCTTTTGGTGAAAGCTGTTTGTTGATTTTTTCCAACGTCACTGCTTCACTGCGGCACGGCCCACACCAGCTCGCCCACAGGTTGACGACAACAACATCGCCTTTCCAATCCGCGATGTCGAGTTTCTTGCCCTCGAGGGTGGTTCCTGCCAGTTTGATTGGAGCATCACGCTTATCTTGTGCGATGAGCACTGCGCTACCGTCACCGGCAACGTAACTCGTTTCCGTGCCACTAGTTCCCGTGGTGCTATTTCCGCAGGCAGAAAGTACCGCGGCAGCAACGAGTGCCACCGCAGCGAAAGCTCGAGTGCTACGCACCGGCAACCTTGCTGGCTCGCGCAACGAGGTCGGCAGATGGTTCGGTGTAAACAATCGCGGTAAGCACGTCATCATCAAACGTCAGAGACGTCAACGATGCCAAACTGCATTGACGCTTTCGTGGGTCGTGCACGAAACGACGACCTTCGAAATCCAGACGGCTGACCCAAATCGGCAGCTGATGGCTGACAAGCACTGCTTCATGACCACGAGCAAGTTCACGAGCATTTTCAACTGCACGATGCATGCGTTCGGCGAGGACTTTGTACGGTTCGCCCCATGATGGTTTAAACGGGTTGTACAGATGCTTCCACGCACTTGGTTCGCGAAGTACTCCGTCGCCCACTGCCACACGCTGTCCTTCGAATACGTTGTCAGCTTCGATCAAATCATGATCTGTTCCAATTGGCAGTTCGAACTTTGCAGCGATGGGTGCTGCAGTTTGTTGCGCGCGTTCTAGAGGCGAAGAAATCAGCACCTTCACATCGCGATGTGCGAGCGCATCAGCTGCTCGTTGCGCCATTTCGTGCCCGAGTTCCGAAAGTTGAAAACCAGGAATTCGCCCATACAAAATTTTGTCTGGGTTGTGCACTTCACCATGTCGCAACAAGTGGACAATCGTGCGCGTCATTGCGACCTCAGGTTGCGCGGCGGCGTGCTGCCGAGCGCTTGCGTGATGGACGCCAGCCGACGCTGCCAGTAGCGGCTGCTTGGTCGCGCAATGCCACACCGTGTGCGGCAAGAGCGTGTGCCAAAGCATCGATCTCTGCAGATTCTGGAAGTACGTCAACGCGTAGACCGTGTTCTTGAGCAGTCTTTGCGGTCGCTGCCCCGATGCAAGCAATGATGCTTGATGGGTGTGGCTTACCAGCAATGCCAACCAAGTTACGAACTGTGCTGCTTGATGTGAAGATAACAGCGTCAAAGCCACCACTTTTGATTGCTTCGCGAGTTTCAGCAGGTGGCGGTGTCGCGCGCACTGTGCGGTAAGCCGTAACGTCTTCGACTTCCCAACCAAGTTCGGTCAGGCCGGCAACAAGCGTTTCAGTTGCGATGTCTGCACGCGGCAAGAACACGCGGTTGATTGGATCAAGAATCTGGTCAAACTCTGGCCATTCGTCAAGAAGCGACGCAGTTGTCTGTTCACCAGTTGGAACGAGGTCCGGACGAACACCCATTGCGATGAGTGCATCCACTGTATCTTGGCCGATAGCTGCAACACGGATACCTGAAAGCGAGCGAGCATCAAGGCCACTCTCTTCGAAGCGTTCACGAATTGCACGAACCGCATTCACGCTGGTGAATACAACCCATTCGAAACGACCAGAAACGAGACCGTGAATCGCGCGTTCCATTTGCTGTGGAGTGCGAGGAGGTTCAACGCTCATAGTTGGAACTTCGAACGGAACAGCGCCGAAAGAAATCAGCATGTCCTGAAGGTCTTCCATTGAGTCCTTGGTCTTTGGCACGAGCACGCGCCAGCCGTGCAAGGCACGGGTTTCAAACCATGGTGTGCGCTCACCGGCTGTTTCGCCGATGATGACCAATCCCTGACCAGCATGCTTCGCCAACTTGGCTGCACCTGGAAGCGCTTCGAGTGTTGTGTGTAGCGAACGCTGTTCGACAGTTGCGCCATCGCGAACGATTGCAACTGGAGTCTTTGGATCGCGACCGGCCTTGATGAGGGCCTTAGTAATTTCAGCAGCGCGGTCAGCCGCATTCTGAACGACGAGAGTGACATCAGCATCGGTGTAGAGCGTCCAGTCGATGGCTGGAACATCAGCGTCGATAACACGAACTTCGCGAGTGCGGCCACCGGTCAATGAAATGCCAGTGTGTGCAGCTGCGGCGGCAAGTGGCGTGACGCCAGCGGCAACTTCGAATACCAAGTTTGCTTTGGCGATGGCTTCGGTCTCGAGCGACAAGCGACCATCAAGAACTGGGTCACCGGAAAGCAAGCGAGCGATCACGCGATCGTTCTTGCGGGCATCGGTGATGACTTTGGCTCGAGCTGCGAGCGACAACGGAACACCGTTGCTGTCGTTAGCGATGAGTACTTCCCCCGTAGCTACCTGCATAGCCAAGTCGATGACTTCTGCATCAGCTAAGACCACATCAGCGGTCTTTAATAATCGGTGGGCGCGGACTGTGAGGAGATCGGGGTCACCAGGACCAGCGACCACAAAGGACACTCCGACAGCTGCTGCTGGTCGAGAGATCATTGCTGCACCTACCTTGTTCTGTTAGTTAGCTTGCACTGTTTTCGGACAGTACAAGTTGCGACTTGCGTTGTTCGTGAAATGCCAAAATTTGTAGTTCAGTTGCTAAATCAACGCGTCGTACATCCACGCCTTCTGGCACTTCGAGGATGACTGGCGCGAAGTTCAAAATGCTGGTGACGCCATGCTCAACGAGCAGGTCACATACTTGCTGGGCACCTGATTCAGGAGTCGCGATGACGCCGATGGATGCGTTCAGTTCGTGCATAGATGCATGAAGTTCACGAACATCGCGCACAACCATTGAGGTTCCAGCAACGACAATCTCTTCGCCGATGCGACGAGGGTCAGCATCAAACAAACCGACAACTGTGAAACCGCGCGAAGCAAAGCCTGGGTAACCGGCAAGTGCATGACCGAGGTTGCCAACACCAACGATGACGACTGGCCATTCTTGAGTGAGTCCAAGTGCGCGTGCAATCTGGTACAACAAAAATTCAACGTCGTAGCCAACGCCGCGAGTTCCATAGGAACCGAGGAATGAAAGATCCTTGCGAAGCTTTGCGCTGTTGACTGCAGTTGCTTCGGCAAGCTCTTCGGAAGATACGAGCAGAACGCCGCGAGCTGCCATTGCGACAAGTGCGCGGTGGTACATCGGTAGTCGAGTAACAGTTGCCTCGGGGATGCCACCGCGCGCTGATGACTGCGCTTTCGGCATTCGCGACTGTGGCATGTTTTGACCTTTGCTTTGCGTTCTTGGGTGACACATTATGCGCGAATGAGCGCGAGTCAAAATTGGCATATCGGCACAAACTCGTGCTAAGGGAAAACGTTGTTAGTTAAAGAAAAACCGTCGATATCGACGTGTGAAAGATGTGACTGGTGTGATTTGACTAGGACGTCGTTAGTGCAGTACGAAGACGATTTTCGTCCACGCCAAATTGGTCGTGTTGTTTTCCATCAACGAGTGTCACAGGGATTGATTCGAAATATTTATCCGCAAGTTTTGGGTCATCCAAAATGGAATGTTCACTCCACGTAACGTCAAGTTCATCGCACACACGGGCAATTGTTAACCGAGCGTTTTCACACAAATGACAGCCTGGTTTTGCAATGAGTACAACACGCGGATCCATGTTTTTGCCACCAACCTTCTGTAAGAAGTGTCGCACACAGCATTCTGGATACAGTTATGACATGGGTGACGTTTCTTCAGCACCAACGATTGCGGCGTTCTTCGACATCGATAACACAATCATGCGCGGCGCCAGCATCTATCACCTTGCCCGAGGGCTTTTCTCTCGTCGCATTTTGACTGCGACTGATCTGGCCAACTACGCATTCACCCAAGGCAAGTTCCTAGTCTCGGGGTCCGAGAACATGAACGACATGGCGCGCATCACCGAGAACGCACTCGCCTTTGCTAAGGACCGCACGGTCGAAGAAATGAACGAGCTGTGCGCCGACATTTATGACGAACTCATGGCCGACAAAATGTGGCCAGGAACTGTCCAACTCGCTCACACGCACATTGCTGCTGGACACGAGGTCTGGTTGGTTTCTGCCGGTCCCATCGAATTGGCAAATATCATTTCCACACGCCTTGGTTTAACCGGTGCCATCGCAACGGTCAGCGAGGTCGTACACGGCCACTACACGGGCCACCTCAAGAGCGCACCGATGCATGGCAACGAGAAGGCCATCGCTGTGCGACAGCTCTCACAGGACCGCTCCATCGATTTAGAGCACAGCTTCGCCTACAGCGACTCGAGCAACGACATCCCACTGCTGAGCACCGTGGGCAATCCGATTGCAATCAACCCAGACAGCACCCTCAAGAGCTACGCCGTGGAAAACGAATGGCCCGTCCATGACTTCCGCCGCCAACATCTCGTGAAGCGTTACGGCGTGCCTGCTGGGGCATTTGGTGTGGCATTGGCCGGCGCAGCAGCAGGCCTTGCTATCGCTGCGCTCATAAAAGATCGTCGACCACAAGACTGACGCAATAAGCGTGAGTCGCTTCATGGCTTCTACGTGATTGCACGCTCACAATTCACAGAAGAAAAGCCTTTGGGGTGGTTGGCATATGCCAACCACCCCAAAGATTTATTTC
>JALQVI010000046.1 GCA_023260395.1 Candidatus Nanopelagicales bacterium | reverse complement strand
AGATCCGAGAAAGTCTCGGACCTAACTTGGAGGCAAATATGAGCAAGTCGACACGCATCCGCCTTGGCGTTGGTGCTGCGACCGTAGCCATTCTGCTAACCGCCTGTGGTGGCGGCAGCAGCAACGGTGGCGCATCTTCCGAGGGCACCAAGGGCGGAACTCTTACCTTCCTAACCGAAGCAGAGCAGATTCTTCACCTTGATCCTCAGCGCAACTACACCGGTGAAGACCTAGCTTTCGCTAGTTGCTAGCCAGCTTGTTGCCGATGCAGCTACCGATATCGGTACCCCTGCAGACGGTGGCAAGACCTGGTCATTCACCATCAAAGATGGAATCAAGTGGGAAGACGGCAAGGCCGTAACCTGTGCAGATTTCGCTTACGGTGTATCACGTACCTTCGCAACTGACATCATCACTGATGGTCCGTCATACGCGATCTCACTACTTGATATTGCAAAGAACGAAGATGGTTCATCCATCTACCCAGGTCCATACAAGGCAGATGCAACCGCACAGGCTGCATTCGACAAGGCTGTTGTGTGTGAAGGTAACAAGATCACCTTCCACCTAGTACAGCCAGCTGCTGACTTCAACTACACAACAACCCTTTCTGCTTTCGCACCAGTGCGTAAGGATGCAGACAAGGGCGAAAAGTACGATGACGCAGTCCTTTCAAACGGCCCATACAAGATCAAGTCCTACGTCAAGAAGGACAAGCTTGTACTCGTTCGTAACGAAAACTGGGATCCAGCAACCGATTCACTTCGCCCTGCTTACCCAGACACCATCGAATACGTATTCTCACAGCCAAACGCACTCATCACTGAGCGCTTGATGGCAGATGCTGGCTCAGACTCAGCTGCGATCTCTCCAGATCCAGTTGATCCTGCAAAGCTTGCTCAGGTTTTCTCTGATGCAAAGTTTGAAAAGCGTCGCGTAAATGAATTCGATCCTTACGTTCGTTACTACGCGATCAACACCAAGAAGGTGCCAAACGTAAAGCACCGCCAGGCAATCCTGGCTTGTCTTGACCGCGACGCACTCCGCAAGATTGCCGGTGGCGAATACGCTGGCGATTACGCAGATGGCGTTGTCAAGCCAAACATCGGTCAGGACTACGCACCAACCGGTCTCTGGGATAACCTCCTTGGCGACAAGGTTGATGCAACTGGAAACGTAGCCCTTGGTAAGAAGCTCATCGCTGAATCTGGCGCTGCATTCCCGAACCCATTGGTCTTTGACTATGGCAAGACGGAACAGGCCGACAAGGCTGCTGCAGCAGTTGTGGCATCGCTTGCTCGCTGTGGCATCCAAGTTAAGCCAAACGGTCTAGAAGTTGGCGGCTACTACGGCGTTGTTCTTGACCCAGCAAAGCAGGGTGGCATGTCCGCCGGCGGTTGGGCTCCAGACTGGCTAAACGCATCAACCGTGATTCCTGAACTATTCACTCCATCAGGCGGATTTAACTTGTCACAGTACGACGACAAGGCATTCAATGATGCAGTTGATAAGGCAAAGGCCATCACAGATCGCGCAGCACAGGCAAAGGCTTGGCAGGAACTTAACAAGCAGGCTTCACAGCTCGCGTTGACCGTTCCTACTCGCTTCGGCTTGGAACAGCGCCTCACCGGTTCAAAGATCGGAAATGCTTACATTTGGGGACCGTACGGCTCATGGCCATACGCCCTGCTGTCAGCACAGTAGAAATACCCGCGTGAAACTTGGGGCGGGCAGTAATGTCCGCCCCAAGTTCGCACCACTTTTCGTATTACCCAAGAAGGTGATTTAGCAAATGTTCCCGTACATCATCCGCAGATTCATGCTGATGATTTTCATGCTTTTTGTGCTCAGCGTTGTCACCTTCTTACTCTTTAATGCAGTACCAACGGATCCAGCAATGTTGACGTGTGGCAAGACCTGCACACCGCAAATTGTTGAGGCAAACCGGATTCGACTCGGACTCGATCAGCCGTTGCCGGTTCAGTACTTTGAGTGGATCAAGGGCATCTTCGTCGGTCGCACCTACGGCTCTGGAACCCAGACTTTTGAATGTCACGCACCGTGCCTTGGCTACTCCTTCAAAAACGGCGAAGAAGTAACCGTGATGATCAAGCAAGCACTCCCTGTGACTGTGTACTTAGCGCTTGGCGCATTTGTCTTGTGGATGATTTTCGGAATCGCCTCAGGTATCTATGCAGCAAATCGCAAAGGCAAATGGCAAGATCGCGGAATCATGGCAATAACCCTGATCGGCTACTCGCTTCCGGTGTTCCTCATTGGTTTGATGTTGTTGCTCTTTGTGATTGTTCGTGCCAATTGGTTGCCGTATCCCGATTATGTTTCGCCACTAGAAAATCCAATTCAGTTTTTCCAGACCATGATTTTGCCGTGGATTTCGCTAGCGATTCTCTATGCGGCGTATTACACGCGCCTTACTCGTTCACAAATGTTAGAAACCATGAGCGAGGATTACATCCGTACGGCTCGCGCCAAGGGACTCCCGGAAAAGCGAGTCGTTCGCAAGCACGCTTTCCGTGCTGGCCTAACGCCAATTGTGACATCTGCGGGCATGGACCTTGCTGGTTTGCTGGGTGGCGCAGTTATTACCGAATACGTATTTAGTTTGCCTGGTCTTGGTCGACTCGCTATCGATGCGGTCAAGGATTATGACCTTCCAACAATTACTGCGACGACACTGGTTGCCGCGACCTTCATCATTATTGCCAACATCGTGGTGGACATTTTGTATGCCGCAATCGATCCACGAGTGAGACTGTCATGAGCGATGTAGTTTTATCCGTTAAAAACCTCTCGGTCGAATTTGCCACCGAAGATGGTTCAGTTCACGCTGTCGATAACGTCAGCTACGAAGTAAAGCGCGGCAAGACGCTTGCCATCGTCGGCGAATCGGGATCTGGCAAGAGTGTTTCTAGCCTTGCAGTGATGGGTCTCATCAAAAGTTCCAATGCCACAATTTCAGGCGAGGTTCATTTTGGCGGCCAAGAATTAGTTGGCATAGATCCAGAGGAAGTTCGCAAGCTTCGCGGGCTCAAGATGGCGATGATCTTCCAGGATCCTCTCAGTGCGTTGCATCCGTTTTACACAATCGGCGAACAACTCATCGAAGCTATCCAAGTTCACGAAAAAGTTTCAAATTCCGAGGCCGCACAGCGTGTAAAAATCATGCTGGATCGCGTGGGTATTGCATCTGCTGAACAACGCATGGACGAATACCCACACCAACTTTCCGGTGGTATGCGCCAGCGCGTGATGATTGCAATGGCTTTGATCAATAGTCCTGAGCTATTGATTGCGGATGAGCCAACAACTGCGCTCGATGTTACGGTTCAGGCGCAAATTTTGGAACTGTTGCGCGATCTACAAAAAGAGTTCGGTACGGCAATCGTCTTAATCACGCACGACCTTGGTGTTGTTGCGGACATGGCTGATGACGTGATGGTGATGTACGGCGGACAAGCCGTAGAACAGTCACCAGTTCGGGAACTTTTCTACACGCCACAGATGCCATACACCTGGGGCTTGTTGGCATCGATTCCACAGATGCATACTGACTCGCTCAAGCTTGATCCCATCCCTGGTACGCCACCGTCACTCATTAACTTGCCCGCTGGGTGCGTTTTTGCTCCGCGTTGTGCGCATAGGAATTCTGTTCCGGACGGTTTGTGTTTAACTACTCGACCAGAACTGACAACAGTGAGTTCCGAGCATGCGGCGCGCTGCCATCTCTCGGTGGAGCAACGAAGTGAGATTCGAATTTCCCGCAACATTGGAAAGGTGGACTAATGTCAACGCCAATCTTGCGAGTGCGTGACTTGCAAAAATATTTCCCAGTCACCAAGGGAACGTTCGTTAAGAAGCAGGTCGGCAACGTCCGTGCAGTTGACGGTTTGTCATTCGATGTCATGCCTGGCGAAACTCTTGGCCTTGTAGGTGAATCTGGTTGTGGTAAGTCCACAGCCGGACGCAGCATGCTTCGCTTGTTGGAGCCGACTGCTGGATCGGTGGAATTTGATGGTCGTGATTTGTTGGCCATGGGAAAGCGCGAGTTAGTAAGAACTCGTCGCGAAATGCAGATGATTTTTCAAGATCCGTATTCATCGCTAAATCCTCGTCACACTGTTGGTTCCATCATTGGTGCGCCTTTTGAAGTTCAAGGCGTCAAGCCCGAAGGCTCGGTTCGTGAAGCAGTGCAAAGCTTGATGGAGCGTGTTGGACTAAACCCTGAACACTACAACCGCTATCCCAATGAGTTTTCTGGTGGTCAGCGTCAACGCATTGGTATTGCTCGAGCTATTGCATTGAAACCAAAGCTCATCGTCTGTGATGAACCGGTTTCCGCGCTCGATGTTTCGATTCAAGCTCAGGTATTGAACTTGCTTGATGACATTCAAAAAGAGTTTGGCATCGCGTATGTATTCGTTGCCCATGACTTGTCGGTCGTTCGACATATTTCAGATCGTGTTGCTGTGATGTATCTAGGCAAGATTATGGAGCTGACAACGCGCGACCAGTTGTACACGGCGCCGTTGCATCCCTACACGCATGCTCTTTTGTCTGCTGTTCCTATCGCTGATCCGGACCGCGAACGTGCGCGTGAACGTATCATTTTGAATGGCGATTTGCCGAGTCCAAGTAACCCACCAAGTGGTTGTGTGTTTAATACTCGTTGCTGGAAAGCCACTGATCGTTGCCGAACTGAAGTCCCATTACTTCGAGAAATCTCAACGGGGCACCAGATTGCATGTCATTTCCCAGAAGATAAAAGCGCGCAGGGTCAATCCACTGTTTCAGGTGCCGACTTCACAAGTCACTAATAACAAGCAACTACGAAAAGGGTGCGACTCGTTGATTTGAGTCGCACCCTTTCGTTTGTGCAAATGTCTGCGGAGACGTTAGTTATTTTTTAGGTGCTGATTAAAGAAATCGACTGTGAGCAACATTAGGTTTTCCGCAACGACTTCTTGCGGAGTCATGTGCGATACACCTGAAAGAGGCAATACGGTGTGGGGTTTGCGATGGGCGAGTAGTTCGCCAGATAGTGCCAGTGAATGGGCTGAAACCACATTGTCATCTGCCAGGCCATGAACCAGCATTAATGGTCGCTGTAAGTTCGCTGCACGTGGCAACAGTGAGCACGCTTGGTAAACCTCGGGGAACTCATCGGGATGGCCGAGATAGCGCTCGGTGTATGCGGTGTCGTACCACTTCCATTCGGTCACTGGTGCGCCAGCAACAGCAACATGGAAGACGTCTGGTCGTTCCATTACGGCAAGTGCAGCCAAGTACCCGCCAAACGACCAACCTGCGATGGCAACCCGGCTGGCATCAACATCATCGGGGTAGTGCGCCGCAACGGTTTGAAGAGCGGCAACTTGATCGTCCAATACGGGATTAACGAAGTCGTGGAAGATTTCGCGGTCCCACGCTGGGCCTCGGCCTGGCGTTCCGCGGTTATCCGCAACAATCACAACGTAACCTTGATCGGCGTACCACTGGTCTTCGGCATACATCAGTGCGGCATTAAGCACCTGTGAGCCGTGCGGGCCACCGTAGGGACGCATCATGACTGGCAATTTGCGAGAGCCCATGACGTGGTCGGTGGGGAACAAGACTGCAGTGTTTACTGAATTCGATCCAGTTGTGAGTTGGTTTACTCGAATCTCAACTTTTGGAGTTTCAGCAAATGAATCAAATGCGTGAAGCGGTTGGCCATCACGCAGCAATGTGAATTCGCGCGAATGCGTCGAGAGTCGAGAATGTACGACGAGACGCAAGTCCCCATGCTCAGTCGCAGTCTTTCCACTGGCTGAAGCCACACCATCGTGAGTCAGGGCCGAAGATTGTCCATCTGTCGTAAAAACAGTGACTTGATGGTCAACGGCATTTGATGTCGTGACGGCAGTGATCTCACCATCGGATGCGCTGAGAATTGAAAGAACCTGAGTACCTTGTGGACTAATAGCCTTTCCGTCAATGAATAACTGACGAGTATCTGTTTCGGCATTGTCTTGCACAGTGACTAACGATTCGCCGAGCCATTGTGGTTGACCGGGAATGACTTCAATGAACTTGTCGTCGTGTACAGAGTGAACTGGTTCCAGTACGTCGTCGGTTACCGCGAACGTCGCGAAATGTTGTTGATTGCGACTAGCGACTGTTACTAACGCAGGTCGTTGTGCTTGCCAGCGAACTGATACGAGGTATTCGAATGTGTCGGTGTCCCATGCAAGTTGCGTTGCCTCGCCAGTTAATGAAATGCGATGAAGTTCTATGGATGCATTTGTCGTTCCAGCAGCTGGATACCGTTGTTCGCGAGGCTCTATAGCTGGGGTTGCTGGGTCACTGATCCACCAGGTGTTGACCATGGAATCATCGGTACGTTGCGCAATAAGTGCATCGCTATTCGGTGACCACCATAAGCCGGTCATTCGCCCTAATTCTTCGGAGCCGATGAAGTCGGCCAAGCCCCACGTCACGGTGTCAAGGCTGTTGTTGGTGAGCACTCGCTCGTCCGTGCCATCCACGGCGCACACATGCAGGTTCTTGCCAGTGGACCATGCCACATGGGATCCGTCAGGTGAGATTTGCGGCGCGATAATCGGACCGGTCACGTGCAACTCACGCGTTGCAGGTTCTGTGCCACTTAGATCAGTGACGAAGAGCTTGCCGCTGAGAGCAAAGGCAATCAGGCGACCGGACTTGCTGGCCGAATAAGATGTGACGCCGGATGTCGTTTCACGCATGCGCTCGCGACGTGCGCGTTCAGCAGCCGGCAGTTCTTCCTCCGAGGTCAGCAAGCCTCGAGCATCAACAACTTTTCGTTCGACATTCTGTTCCACGTCGTAAACCCACAATGAGTTTGCTGCGTCACGGCCATGATCAGAACGAACGAAGGTCACAAAGGACCCATCTTCGGATATGGCGAAATTACGTGGCGCACCTAGTTGGAAATTGCGGGTAGCGGCTTTTTGACGTGCAAATGATTCGGTCACGCATCTGATTTTGCCACCGATTCAGATACTCTGCGCGACCTTCTCGTACAGTTGAACTATGTCAAAGCGCCTGTTACTCGTTCATGCTCACCCAGATGATGAAACCATCGGCAGTGGTGTGACGATGGCAAAGTACGTCGCTGAAGGCGCGCAGGTCACTTTGGTTACGTGCACACTCGGTGACGAAGGCGAAATCTTGGTCCCTGAACTCGAACACCTTGCTGCTGACAAAGACGACAAGCTTGCATCCCATCGATTCATTGAGTTGAAGAACGCGATGGACGCTCTTGGTGTGACGGATTGGCGAATCCTGGGTGGGCCGCATGCCTACCGCGACAGCGGAATGATGGGCACGCCTCCAAATGACCGCGCGGATGTCTTTTGGCGCGCTGATCTATTGGAGGCCGCTCGACATCTCGTGGCAATCATTCGTGCCGAGCGCCCGCAGGTACTCATTACTTATGACGACTTTGGTGGCTATGGACACCCGGATCACATCCAAGCTCATCGAGTAGCGATGTATGCCTCGGTGTTGGCTGCTGCACCGTCGTTTGCGCCTGACTTGGGTCTGCCATGGGACATTCAAAAAATCTATTGGACAGCATTCCCTATCAGTGTGATGCGTCAAGGAATCGAGATGCTCAAGGCAAGTGGCGATACCTCGTCATTCACTGCGCAAGACCCTGATGAACTCCCGTTTGCGTGCGATGACGCTCTGGTGACAACCGTCATTGATGCCCCAGAGTTTGCCCAACACAAGGTGAATGCGATGCGAGCACATGCAACTCAAATCAGCACTCAAGATGGATTCTTTGCGCTTTCAAATAACTTGGGCGTTGAGGTGATGGGTACGGAGTATTACCGCTTGGTCCGTGGTGTTGCTGCAGGTGAGCGCGACGAATTTGGTCGAGAAATTGATTTATTCGCAGGTGTCGTTGATGCGTAAATTAGCTTGGCTCGTTGTCGGTGCGTTTGCTGGTGTCGTCGTTGGGGTAGTAGCGGCGTTTGTGCGAGCGGACCGAATGCGGATAGCTGGCACGATGGTTCCCTACGGAATTGTGCTGGCTCTGCTTGGCGTCGTGGTCTCGCAGTTGTGGCTGGCTCGCCGATTCCAATCGCGTTGGATCAGCATTGGATTTGCTCTGGGTTGGGTTGTCGTAACGATTGTGCTGGGCGCCGCGAATGGCACAGATGACTTGGTCATTCCAAGCGGTGGAACATCGGCCGCTTACGTTCTGATTGGGGCCATTTTGGTGTCAATGTGTGCTGCAATTCCACCACTTCGCCTGAATGATGCTGCGCAGGCGAGCTATCTTGGCGCCGACATCGAGCCTGATGGGCAAATCGAGCCCGATGGCAGCGCGCCGCAATTTTCGCAGCCTGAGTAACCGCCTGTAAATGTGACTTGTCGCCAATATGACCTAGTCATGAGGCAAACCAGTGTGCTAACGGTTAGTCTTGGAAACAGTCCCATCACGTATTGGAGAACAACATGACCTACGTCATCGCACTGCCTTGTGTAGACCTCAAGGACAAGGCCTGTATCGAAGAATGCCCAGTAGATTGCATCTACGAAGGCGAGCGCATGTTGTACATCCAGGCGGATGAGTGTGTGGACTGTGGCGCTTGCGAACCAGTGTGCCCAACCGAGGCAATCTTCTACGAAGACGATGTCCCTGCGGAATTCGCTGAGTACAAGCAAGCCAACGTAGATTTCTTTGAAACCCTTGGCTCTCCAGGCGGAGCTTCAAAGGTTGGCAAGACCAGCAACGATCCAGCATGGATTTTGGCACTGCCAACTCAGGAGCACTAGTTCTTGGCTCGTCCATTAGCTCACGGTCTACCTGATTTCCCGTGGGATCGCATTGCTGCTGCGGGTGAAGTAGCCCGCTCACATCCAGATGGAATCGTTGACCTATCTATCGGTACGCCCGTTGATGACACTCCAGAAGTAATTCAGGCTGCCTTACGCGATCACGCGAATGCTCCTGGATACCCAACGGCGATTGGCCTACCTGAATTGCGCCAAGCCTGGTGTGACTGGGCTGGTCGTATTTTGAATGCGAACCTCGACATCTCGCACGTTGCGCCACTCATCGGTTCCAAGGAACTGGTTGCCTGGTTGCCGATTGTTTTGGGATTGGGCAGCGACGATGTCGTGGCTGTGCCGGAACTCGCGTATCCAACATATGCCGTTGGCGCACTGATGGCTGGCGCCCAGTTTGTTACTTACCGTTCTGTTGATGACATCCCTGCGAACACGTCGATGATTTGGGTGAACTCTCCGAGTAATCCAACGGGCTATGTCATGAGCAGCGACGAACTCATTGCCATCGTCCAGCGCGGCCGCGAACTCAATGTCCCAATTGTGAGCGACGAGTGTTATGTCGAACTTGGTTGGGATGCCGAACCGATTTCGGTTCTGGACCCACGCGTTAATGGTGGATCGCTCGATGGCTTGCTCAGTGTTCATTCGTTGTCTAAGCGCAGCAATCTGGCTGGCTACCGCTCGGGTGCCGCCCTGGGCGATGCGAAGTTAATCGCTGCGATTGTTTCGCTTCGCAAACATGCTGGAATGTTGATGCCATTCCCAGTGCAACATGCGTCAATTGCTGCGTTGAATGATGACAGTCATGTTGGCGTGCAAAAAGCCGTTTACCGAGCCCGCCGTGACGTACTTCACAGCGCATTTTCGAAGGCTGGATTCGAGATTCAGCATTCGCAAGCCGGACTTTATTTGTGGGTCACTCGCGATGAGCATTGCCTCGATACCGTCAATTGGCTTGCCCAGCGTGGCATTTTGGTCGCACCAGGCGACTTTTACGGTCCAGCCGGCGACCAGTTCGTACGGGTCGCTATGACCGCCACAGACGAACGCGTTGCAGCCGCGGCAGCTCGCTTGTAATCGCCAATCTCGTTGGTGACTTCGGCTGGGTCGGAGTAAATTAAAAGGCATGTCAGATGCGATTCTTAACCACGACGGCGGCCAATTAACTTTCAAAGAAGTTCAGGCAACCGTTGGCTCAAACGCTTACAACACCGGCGCCCTTCTGAAAGAAACGGGTCGAGTCGCACTTGACTACGGCTTCATGAACACAGCCTCGTGTGAATCGTCCATCACCTATATCGATGGCGATGCTGGCATCTTGCGTTACCGCGGTTATCCAATCGAACAGCTTGCCGAAAAGAGTTCGTTCCTCGAAGTTTCGTACTTGCTGATTTACGGAGAGCTTCCAACACCAGCACAACTTTCTACATTCGAATCTGACATTCAACATCACACAATGGTTCACGAGGACCTGCGCCGATTCTTTGACGGCTTCCCACGTGATGCACATCCGATGCCCGTTCTTAGTTCTGCGGTAAGTGCGCTATCGACGTTTTATCAAGATGCCCTTGATCCATTCGACGAACATCAGGTTGAAATGTCGACGATTCGCTTGATGGCAAAGCTTCCAACTCTTGCTGCGTATGCACACAAAAAGACCGTTGGCCAGCCTTACCTTTACCCAGACAACTCATTGGGTTACACCGAAAACTTCTTGCGTATGACATTCGGTGTTCCTGCCGAGCAGTACATCGCCGATCCAGACATCGTCAAGGCATTGGACATGCTGTTCATCCTTCATGCTGATCACGAACAGAACTGTTCCACCTCGACGGTGCGCATGGTTGGTTCATCACAGGCAAACTTGTTTGCTTCGGTTTCAGCGGGTATCAACGCGCTATTCGGTCCACTTCACGGTGGTGCAAACCAGGCTGTTCTCGACATGCTCAAGGACATCAACGAGTCTGACGAAGGCGTCGATGGATTCATTCGTCGCGTCAAGAACAAAGAAGACGGTGTTCGCTTGATGGGCTTTGGTCACCGCGTGTACAAGAACTACGACCCACGAGCTTCAATCATCAAGAAGCATGCTGACGAAATTCTCACCAAGATGGGTGTTGATGATCCACTATTCGACATCGCCAAGCGTCTAGAAGAAGTTGCTCTTGCCGATGATTTCTTCAAGGAGCGCAAGCTTTACCCGAACGTTGATTTCTACACAGGTTTGATTTACCGTGCGATTGGTTTCCCAACGCCAATGTTCACTGTGCTCTTCGCACTTGGTCGTTTGCCAGGTTGGATTGCGCAATGGCACGAAATGATCAACGATCCAGAAACCAAGATTGGTCGACCACGCCAGGTGTACATCGGTGCGCCAGAGCGTAACTACCCACTCAAATTAAAACCTCAAAGTTAAGGGCCCTGTTCCAATCGGAACAGGGCCCTTAAACGTAAGTAGGACTGATTAGTCGTTGGCGTGTAGGGCGCTGTTGAGACCGCCCCATGTGCCTTCGCGGTTAGAGGCTTCAAGTGCGCCGGATACTGAGTTACGGCGGAACAGTAGGCCAGTGGCTCCAGAAAGTTCCTTGCCCTTAACAACAGTTGCATCTGGCAACGTAATCTTTGAGCCCGCAGTGATGTAGCAACCAGCTTCGACGACGCAGTTATCGCCAAGTGAAATACCGACACCTGCATTGGCGCCGATGAGGCAACCCTTGCCCACAGTGATGACTTCTTTGCCGCCACCGGACAGTGTGCCCATGATGGATGCGCCGCCGCCGATGTCGCTGGCGTCATCGACCACCACGCCTGCGCTGATGCGGCCTTCGACCATGCTGGCGCCCAGGGTGCCTGC
>JALQVI010000045.1 GCA_023260395.1 Candidatus Nanopelagicales bacterium | reverse complement strand
GCGCTGGTTTCGCGCTCTGCGCCACGCTTGGCTGCCTTTGCAGCACCTGAAATACGCAAGATTTCAACGGCCTTGTCGAAGTCGCCAGCAGCTTCTTCGAGAGCCTTCTTGCATTCCATCATTCCTGCTGAAGTAGCTTCACGAAGCTTCTTCACATCAGCGGCTGAGATAGACATTGATTAATCCTTTGTGTGAGTTACTAGTTAGTTCATAGCGAATGTGCTGACCGAAAACCGGCCAGCACATTCGAAAGAGTTATTCAGCAGCAGGTGCTTCAGTAGCAGCAGCTTCAACTGGAGCTTCTGCAGCGGCTTCAGCAGGTGCTGAACCTTCGAGAAGTTCCTTTTCCCATTCAGCCAATGGCTCTACGTCTGAGTTCTTGTCGGCTTCGGCTGCGCCTGAGCGAGCGAGAAGACCTTCGGCAACTGCATCCGAGATGACCTTGGTCAACAGGCCGACTGAGCGAAGTGCGTCGTCGTTGCCTGGGATTGGGAAGTCAACGACGTCTGGATCACAGTTGGTGTCCAAGATGCCGATAACTGGAATGTTGAGCTTGTGTGCTTCGCCAACAGCAATGTGTTCCTTGTTGGTGTCTACTACCCAGATTGCGCTTGGAAGCTTGTACATATCGCGGATACCGGTAAGTACGAGTTCTAGCTTCTCCTTCTCACGACGCATCATGAGAAGTTCCTTCTTGGTAAGACCTGAGCCTGCAACGTTGTCGAAATCGATCTGCTCGAGTTCCTTCATACGTGCAATTCGCTTTGACACTGTCTGGAAGTTGGTGAGCATGCCACCCAACCAGCGGTGGTTAACGTATGGCATACCTACGCGAGCCGCTTCGGTTGCAATTGCATCCTGAGCCTGCTTCTTGGTGCCAACGAAAAGAATGGTTCCACCCTTGGCAACGGTTTCGCGAGCGAAATCGTATGCGCGGTCGATGTAAGCAAGTGACTGCTGTAGATCGATGATGTAGATGCCATTGCGTTCGGTGAAAATGAAACGCTTCATCTTTGGATTCCAGCGACGGGTCTGGTGTCCGAAGTGAACACCGTTGTCCAGAAGCTGTCGCGTCGAAATGACGGCCATGACTTTCTCCTTTTATTTGGGACGGCGGTTACGCAATCCCCATTGCGGTTAGTGCGGCACGGTTGTGTCGCCCTGAGGTTCTTTGCGTCCCGTCCGCCTCTTTCGAGGACCTCGGTCTAGAGATCGCGTTTGGTAGAACCTGCGAAGTCACCGATTGCTCGGTGCAACCCCAATTCTATGGGGTTTTTGAGGGTGCTGATGACCACGGGAAGAATCGGACATCGACCGGGCAGGAATTCAACCTCCTCAAAAGTTGGTGCCATTATTCCGCCCGCCTACCAGGCCTCGAGAACCGCCAATCAAAGAACTTTTCCCCAGCTCTCAGCCCTCCACAGGTCCGGTAACTAGGTGGATACTGAGTAAAAGTCCCTCAAACAATGGGTTCATGCGGTTGTGGGGTGCTTTTCGGGTCACTGGGTGGCTTGGCCTTGCCCTGGTTGCGATGTGGGTGGCAAGTCTGGGCAGCGCCACGCAAGTCATCGCTTCCCCGAAATGGCAATGGCCCGTTTCGGCACCTCACACCGTCATCCAGCGGTTCGATAAGCCAACCCAGAATTGGCTACCGGGCCATCGAGGTATCGATATTGCGGCCAATAATGGTCAATCGGTTTTTGCGGCTGGTTCTGGAGTAGTCACGTTCGCTGGATTGCTCACGAGCAAATACGTCGTCGTCATTTCTCATGGACAACTTCGAACAACCTACGAGCCGGTCTTACCTACTGTGACTATCGGCGACACTGTTGTTCGTGGACAGAAAATCGGAACGCTCACTCCTGGCGCGAGTCACTGCGCCACTGAAACTACTGTCCACTGCCTACATTGGGGACTTCGACGTGGTCGCGAGTATCTCAACCCGTTAATGCTTATTCACGGACGAGTTCGACTGTTGCCACTTAACAAGTAGCAGTTCATAAGCGACGCACTCCCGCAATTGCAAACGCGCACATAATCTCTCAATCGCGTTCAATCCAGACGTTGAACGACCAACCTTTATTGTTTCTAAGCGCGAGGATGCGCCTGTTCGTAGACCGACCGCAATCGCTCCATCGAAACGTGCGTGTACAACTGAGTGGTCGCCAAACTTGCGTGACCCAATAATTCTTGAACCGCGCGGATGTCTGCGCCGCCCTCTAACAAATGCGTTGCCGCCGAATGGCGAAATCCGTGTGGAGTTAAATCAGGAACACCCTCGAGGCTTTGCAAGACTTCAGTGATCATTCCACGCACAATGCGTTGATCAATACGTTTCCCCCGCGCGCCAAGAAATACCGCTTGCCCACTTCCGTCATTTGCCAGCATGGGCCGCGACGAATTCAAGTAGCTGCGCAAAGCATCATCCGCAATTGCCCCAAAGGGAACAACTCGTTGTTTCGAACCTTTACCTGTAACTCGCAATGTTCGCCGCGAATCGTCGATATCGCCAATGTTCAATCCAACCAATTCACCCACTCGAATCCCACTTGCGTAAAGAAGTTCAAGAATTGCTCGATCACGAATATGAACTGGGTCATCGTCATCAGCGCGTACAGCAGCCCGTTCCATCACATTGATGGCTTGATTCTGTTGCAAAACCTTTGGCAATCGTTTGCCCACTTTAGGAATCACTAGCTGGGATGCCGGGTCATGCTCGATGAACCCGTTGGACGTTGCCCATGCGAAAAACAGTCGGATAGATGTAGCTCGTCGAGCAATAGTGGCAGAAGCCAGCCCGTGATTGCGTTGTTGTGCAAGCCAACCGCGCAGTTCAATGATGCCGACATCTACGAGCGTTTCACACCCACGCTCACGCACAAACACAAAAAGCGTTTCTAAGTCTTTGCCATAAGCCTTTGCCGTGTTTTCGCTGCGACCAAGCTCCAACAACACATACTGACAGAACCGCGTAGCCGCAGTTTCGAAGTCAGGTGATTGAGTCACACCTCTACCGTGACAAGGCACAAGTCGAATTGCAAGCACATCACGGCTTTTAACCAGCCGTGGTTTTTACAGGTTCTCCTTTAGCGCTTAGATCAAGGTCCAACCATTGACATCATGGACTGCGCGATTAGTCACTTCTAACAATGTAAGAACCGCTTGAATATCAGTTTGCGAACAAATACCAGCAGCCCGTAATGCAATGCGCTCTGCATTCATGGGTGCCTCGCGCAATGCCACAATAACTATGTCTTCGACCAACCCAAGGCTCGGAAAATGCTCATTGGGATAACACTTCAGAACATCGTTGTAATCAGTCATGATGCGAAATGATCCTTCTTGAATTCCAACGTGTACTCCCGCCGACGATGCTGAAGACATTGGACCAGGCACTCCCCACACATCTCGTCCAAGGGATGTTGCCCAGTTGCCAGTCGACAGTGAACCTGAGCGCAATGCTGCTTCGACTACAACTGTTGAACTACTGAGCGCCGCAATGAGTCGATTACGAACCAAGAAATGCCGTTTATGCGGAGATGCTCCGAGCGCTGCTTCACTGAGGACTAATCCCAATTCAGCAATGCGCTCGAGCAAGCCTGAATGTGCAGCGGGATAAGCAACATCGATGCCACACGCCAACACTGCGACTGTGGCGCCACCACCGGCGAGACTGCCGCGATGTGCGGCCGCATCAATTCCATACGCTGCACCTGAAATCGTCGTGATGTGTGATCCGGCGGCTTGCGCTGCCAATTCTGATGCGATGCGTTCGCCGTACGAAGTTGCGGCACGCGCTCCAACGATGGCCATCATTCGATTCGATAAGTTGCTAAGGTCACCAGCGCCGCGTAACCACAAACCGACTGGAGCCCCGTAGTCGAGATCGCCCAATTGTTGAGGCCATTCTCGATCACCAGGAATCAGAAAGCGTCCACCCAATGAGTTGAGTCGATCAAACTGTTTGCCAACACCGTTGAGAGCACGCGGGAATCGGGTAGCAATTTCTTTAGGACCTATCCCCGACTTCCAGCGGGCAACAGCTTCTTCGATTCCAAACTCGGCGATGTCAGTTCCAATGCGCTCGTTACCTGCGTCACCAAGCATGGTGATTGCAGCACGGATTTCACGTTCGCTGGACATTAGGCCGCCATCCATGAACCGTTACCGTCTCGGAATGTCAATGCACCTGCAACATCACCAATCGTTGGTCGGTCGTGAGTATGTAAGTCGGCCAACGTCCAGGCGATGCGCAACACACGATCAATACCTCGAGCAGATAGCCCTGAGATGTCACGTGACAAAAGACTTTGTGCATCCGGTTCAGGATTAAACCGTCGTCGCAAAATCGGGCCAGGTACGTGTGCGTTCAATAGCCAAGGTGTGTCTTTGTAACGGGCGGCTGCTCGTTCTCTGGCTTCTGCGACGCGCTGCGCTACGACATTGGTTCCTTCTGGTTCGGGTGAGTTTGGGTCGAGGTCAACCATGGATGGTCGTTCGAGTGTTACTCGCAAATCAATACGATCGAGCAACGGCCCTGAAATGCGCGAAATGTATCGGCGTCGAACTTGTGGGCTGCAACTGCACTGCGCACCCGTCCCAACGAACTTGCCACATGGGCACGGATTCGATGCCAAAACTAGCTGAAAACGCGCAGGCATTTGGGCACTAAATCCTGCGCGCGAAACTGTAACTTCGCCCGATTCCAGCGGTTGTCGCAGCGCATCGAGAACGACACGATCGAACTCGGCGGCTTCGTCCAAACACAGCACTCCACCGTGCGCCAACGTCACCATCCCGATGCGCACAGCGTGTGCTCCACCACCAATGAGCGCCGCAGTTGTCGCGGTGTGATGTGGTGCCTGAAACGGCGGAATACGCATCAGACCACTGCCATCGGGCAACTTTCCAGCCGCGGAATAGATTGCGGTCACGTCCAAGGCAACTTCATCTGTGAGCTGTGGCAATAACCCAGGAAGGCGCTCAGCCAACATGGTCTTGCCTACTCCGGGACTACCTAGGAATGCCAAATGATGTCCACCGGCCGCGGCAATCTCGAGTGCTTGCCGAGCATTGGCCTGACCTCGAACATCTGCCAAGTCAGGAACTGACACAGGCGCTGTCACTAATTGCGAACCAGCCTCAACTTCAAATGGCTCGCCGTGCAAGTAAGCCATGGCATCTCGTAAACACGAGACACCAACTACTTTCACATCAGGAACTAATTGAGCTTCGGCGACCTGCGTGTGCGGAACCAGCAATGTGTCATAGCCAGCTTTACGCGCCGCGATTGCTGCGACCAACACACCGCGGACTGGACTAACTCGTCCGTCAAGAGCTAACTCGCCTACAGCAACTAAATGAGGTGCCTCGGCGACAGCTCCTTGCGCAGCCAAAATTGCTAACGCGATACCCAGATCGAGCGA
The DNA here is from genome assembly GCA_023260395.1 of Candidatus Nanopelagicales bacterium. GTDB lineage: Bacteria > Actinomycetota > Actinomycetes > S36-B12 > UBA5976 > UBA5976. Next base: position 6,485 of record JALQVI010000045.1, on the reverse strand, counting down.
CGCACCCTTCTTGTGAATCGATGCCGGCGATAAACCTACGGTAATTCGCCGTTCAGTAGGCCACGGCAATTCTGAATTATGAATTGCAGCTCGAACTCGATCACGCGATTCACCAACTGCCGTATCTCCAAGTCCGACAATGTTCATACCCGGCAGCCCTTGTGCGAGGTACGCCTCAATTTCAACGACGAGACCCTCAACGCCGGTGACAACTACTCCACGACAACGAGCCAGTGTCATAGCTCAACACCTTTGACATGCGTAATTTGAATGCCATCGAACGAATCGAGAACAATGCCAACGACGTCAATTCGCATTCCCACATGCCGAACGCGATGATTCGCCAACCACGTCAGCGCAGCGCTACGAATGTTTTCAAGTTTTGAACGCGTCACTGCTTCGATGGGGTATCCACGTGAGGACGAACTGCGAGTTTTTACCTCGCAAAAAACTAGACACAATCCATCGCGAGCCACAATGTCGAGCTCGCACCGAGAGCCACGCCAGTTTCGGTCAAGAATGGAATAGCCAAGCGCCTCAAGATATTCCGCTGCGAGTTGTTCACCGCGTTTACCAAGCTCTTGATTTGTTGATGTTGACTTTGTTGTTTGATTCACCGCTAAAGAATGCAGCGCATACTCGACCTACAAATGTGATCAGTCAGCTCTGGGGACAAAGCCGCGATGTGGAAAGACTGATTCTCAATACAGTGAGAACTGAATGACGTTAGCCCGCCGCCGCGAGGCGAACTGCCTTATCTGCATCAATCAATCCAGCACCACACGGCGTTGCCGTCGCGCATTTCGTTCCTGACTGCGCACTGGCTTTTACAAGTTGCTCAATCCGATCAGGACTGAGATTCGGATTCATGCTCAACATCAATGCGATAACTCCACTAACAATCGGCGTTGCCATGCTCGTGCCTTCTAGCCCCGCGTATGTCGGGTTGCCTGGTGATGTGGTGCCGCTGTTAATGGTGTTCACAATGGACTGCGCAAATGAGTCCCCGTCACCACCGGGAGCCAAGATATCGACTGGCGCTCCCCAGTTTGAGTATGAGGCCAAACTTCCTGTGGGACCACTAGCCGCTACGGCAATCACACCGTCACAATTCGCCGGCGAGTACTGCGCCGTATTTTTGAAGTCATTTCCAGCAGCAACGACGACTGTGACACCACGGGCGCGTGCCGCATCAATTGCAGTTTGCTCGCCCTGAGAACAACCGCCGACACCACCCATCGAAAGATTCAACACTTTCGCAGGTGTCGCATTGGCTGGAAGTCCCACAACGTTTCCACCCGAACCCCAGTTAATCGCAGCAATTTCGTCAGAGGTCAATCCACCATTCTTTCCAAGTGCACGTAACGGCTGAAACTTCACTGTCGGAGCAACACCGACGACGCCTCGATTGTTTCCTCCGACCGCGGCAATCGTGCCCGTGACATGAGTGCCGTGCCAAGAGCTTGCTTCTTGGGTGCCATTTTTCACGTGCCAATCACCAGTGTCGGCAGGATTTGAATCACGATCTGAAGCACCAAGGATTTTTTGCGCTGGTTCCTGGTCGTTGGCATTTGCTGCCGACGAAATAAAGTCGTACCCGGCGACCATGTTTGCATCCAAGTCAGGATGCGATGTAATTCCCGTATCGATAACACCAACAACAAGTTGTGAATCGCCAGTTGTGTACCTCCATGCACGATCGGCACGGATTCCATGCGAGGCCGTATCGCTCTTTAGATACCACTGATAGTTATGCGAATCGACAAAGTAAGTGTCGTTTGCAACAAAGCCCGGCACTAACGTTGAGGTCGCTCTAACTTCAGATTCAGGCCCTGTGCCAACATTCGTTACTGCTCGGACTCCGTAAAAATACGACACTCCAGATTGAGGAAGATCGATAAAACATGACGTTGAATTAAGCGCAGTGCAACTGGCAACGGCTGAACCGCCACTCGAATCCAAGAAAGCACTTGCAACATACTTCGTGATCGAACCAGTTCCCGCATTTAGCGGCGCAGTCCAACTCACCTTGGCTTCGGGGATGTCGTAGTTCACTGCCGACACACTCAGCGGTGCGGTTGATTTCACGCCAACAGTCGGACTGTTGACTTTTGCAAGCGAAGTCGAACCTTTGGAATTCTTCGCTGTCACGAGCACTTGATAAGAACGACCGTTAACCAAGTTGGTGAAACGGCAAGTCACGCTCGACGTGACGCATGACTTTGAAGGTACCCCGATTGCACTGGCTGTCACGGTGTAACTGATTGCGCCAATGCCAGAGAACTTAGACCAAGTCGCCGTCATAATTTTGTCATCGACGGTAAAAATGATTCGACGATCAGTAGGCAACTTCGGCAGACCAGCTGGAACTGTTCCAAATCGAGCGCCTTGTGAAATCGCTCTACTTTGAGCTGGATTCAATGACGCTATCGACCTCGTTGCGCTCTGCCAATCAACTATTGGAGTGCTGGTGCGAGCTTCCGATGTTTGTTGCGTGAGCACACTCTTTGTGGCGACTGTCGGATAGCGCCATGTGTCAGGCTCTGCCCACTGGATGGCAGGGTCGCTAGTTAGTTCGGCAGCGATGTCATTAGCTTGAGTCAATGTCACTGACTTCGGCAGATCGACAGTTCTCAAGTGTGAACCAATTGCCAACCCTGGATCAAGAATTGTCCCATTAGCGAGTGTGCCGCCCGTGGCAGTGCCATTTGGCGCCACCGGCTTTTGCCCCGACTCATACTGAACGATAAAACTTGAAATCTGCTCTTCGGCTGGGGTTGCAACGACGCTTGGTGAAAATTGTCCGCTGCGAACGGAATCCGAGAGCCGAACTTTCACATCATAGGTTTGGCCATTCGTTAACCCTGAAACAACAACATCACTTTGTGTTGCAGGAAATGAAACGTCAAAATTTCCAGGATTCACCGAGACAACAACTTGCCAACTTGACTCTTGCGCCGTTGAAACTGGCAATGAAGCAAGATCGATTGCATCCCACGTCACAGCAAGTTCTGAATCACGAGAAGCAACTGACAGTCCAGTTATTTGCGGGATGCCTGTCGACACACTTGCCAAACCAACGGCTTGCGTCGGCGCTACAAGAGCGAGGCACAACATCAACCCAGCGACGAGGCATCCAGCCATTCGCTTCACTTGATTGCTTCGCACAATTTCCCCACTCGCATTTACAACCATGATACGCAGACGGAATCAGTTCCAAACCTTGAAAATTGCGAGTTTGCTGAACGCTTCCAATTTATTGGATAGTTCTTTGACGAACTAGATGTCTAGGTCAGGCTTAACAAGTTCTTCGACATTGACATCCTTAAATGTCAGCACGCGGGCAGTCTTAACAAAACGAGCCTGACCATACAAATCCCACACCCACGCATCCGTGAGAGTCACATCGAAATACACATCACCAGCGTCATTGGTCTTGACCTGCGTATCAACGCCATTAGCGAGGTACGTGCGACGCTCGGTGTGAATGATGTAAGTGAACAGGTGAACCAGGTCGCGGTATTCCTTGTACAACTCAATTTCGAGTTCCGATTCAAAACGTTCAAGATCATCCGCAGACATGCTTCAACTCTATTCCGCTGGGCCGCTAGGAAGGTTCCAAGACGTGCGATGAAATGGTGTCGGCCCAAGTTGGCGAATCGCATCCATATGAATTGCGGCGCCATACCCTGCATTTGAATCCCAGCCGAATTCTGGGTGATTCTTCGAGATTTCTACCATGTAGTTATCGCGTTCCACTTTTGCCAAGACGCTGGCAGCCGCCACTACTCCACAATGAGCATCACCCTTGATTTTCATGGTTACCGGAATGTCGATGGCACCAAGTTGCTGATCAAATAAGTCGGATTCTGGAACGGCAATCCAGTTGTGCTTGCCATCGAGGATGACATGATCAGGCTTTACTTCAAGCTTGGCGTGCGCCCGATTCCAAGCCAGCCGCAATGCCGCAACAATTCCGATGTGGTCAATCTCGTCTGCGGTGGCACTGCCGATCGCGTAATCGAGCACCCATTCTTGAGTCACAGGAACCATGCGTTCGCGCGCGGCTTTGCTCATAAGTTTGCTATCGCGCAAACCCTTAGGAACTTCCGAAAAAGTCGCATCAATGACCGCAACACCAACAGTAACTGGACCAGCAATCGCACCTCGACCCACTTCGTCCACGCCACCGAGCAAGCGAACACCAGATTCGAATAGTTCGCGTTCCAGGTCAAGCGTTGGAGTGATAGCCACGGATGCGTGCCTAGTTATCTTTCAATGCCACCGATGCGGTTAAACGGCCACACCTTGAGCGAGACTCGTCCAACGACATCACTGACCGGAACCATGCCGTTATGTAGGTCTAAATGAAAGCGTGAGTCTTCCGAATTGCCACGATTGTCGCCCATCACAAATACGTATCCCTTGGGCACAATAACTTCGAACTGCACTTGATCGGTTCCATTGCCCGGCTTGATGTAAGGCTCGTCAATGCCTTTACCGTTAACCATGATGCGACCTTGAACATCACAGCACTTAATCGTGTCGCCGCTCGTTCCAATAACGCGCTTAACTAAATCGTTTCCAGAATTCGACGGCACGATTCCTGTGTACTGCAAAATGTGCCCAATTTTGGTGTCATAAGGATTTGAGAATCCTTCCCCGAGCCACTGACCTGGGTCATGAAAAACAACGACATTGCCCTTGTGAATGCCTGTGAGTTTTGTTGAAATCTTTGACACGATGATGCGGTCATTTTTCAACAAAGTATTTTCCATGGACTCACTTGGTACATAAAACGCTTGCACTAAAAATGTGCGCACCAAAATCGAGAGAACAAGGGCCGTGCCAACCACCGTAACAATCTCGCGCAAGAGACTCGGCTTCTTTTTACTCATGGCACCTTCTGAATTAATCGTGTTCTTCCATTCTCTATTACGTTGCGAACGAGTACGACACGCGCCACGCTTTTCTTACATTTCCAAAACAAAAGTGGGACCCACCAAACGGTGAATCCCACTTTCGTAAGTGAACTTAGATGTTGTCGCGCTTTTCGCGAATCTTTGCCTTCTTGCCACGTAGGTCGCGCAAGTAGTACAACTTGGCACGGCGTACATCGCCACGGCTGACGAGTTCAATCTTTTCAACGATTGGTGAGTGAACTGGGAACGTACGCTCAACACCGGTACCAAAGCTAATCTTGCGAACAGTGAATGTTTCGCGAACGCCACCACCGTGAATACGGATGACTACGCCCTGGAAAACCTGGATACGTGAACGTGTACCTTCAATAACGCGAACGTGAACCTTTACGTTGTCACCAGCGCGGAAGTTAGGGATGTCGGTGCGCAGTGATGCGGCATCAACGTCGTCTAGGAAATGCATGATTTCTCCAAGAGATCAGTGCCACAAGTCATTGGCCTCAAATTTTGGGTCTTGCTCGATTGTTAATGTTGCACTTGTTGGGCTTTCCCTTGTGGCAGAAATACCCGTACAACGACTCCTAAGTCTGGCATACAGCCTGTAACTGCGCCAAATTCGCTTGGCTTTGCCCTTAGGCTAGGGCGAGATTGGAGGGGAAATGTCTGCTAAACCTGCAAAGCTCGGCAACACGCGAATTACTGGAAAAGAGCAGTATTACACCCCTCTTGCGGTGGCTAACGAGATTCTGACCAATCTCGAATCGCTTGTTGGCAGCCTCAAAAGCCGCACAATTATTGAGCCAGCGGGCGGAACGGGCAGCTTCATCACTGCGGCCCAGTCTCATGGGGTCACCAATTTCATCAGTTACGACATCGAGCCACATCACCCCAAAGTCACAAAGGGCGACTTTCTGGAAAAGACAATCAGAGGCACTGGGCACGTAACTGTCTCCAATCCCCCATTCGGCCGCAACAACGCACTATCAATTCCGTTCTTTAATCACGCAGCCCCAAGTTCCGATGTCATTGCTTTTGTCGTTCCGCGCTCATGGCGCAAGTGGTCCGTGCAAAATCGACTCGATCGCGACTTTGAATTGGTACGCGACGATGACCTGGACATTAACTACGTCGATCAAGATGGCGAGCTACTTAGCCGCAAGAACCTGTTGCGAACTTGCGTTCAATATTGGAGACGCACCGAGTCCCGGCGCCCGCTCTACAAAGTTGCTGACATGGGCCTCATCACGAGTACTAGTCCTGAACTTGCTGATGCATCGCTCACACAATTTGGTTACGGCTGCGGAACGTTAAAGACCACATTCGATCGAGTTCCGAATACAACTCAGATGTTCATCACGATCAATCATCCGAAAGTAAAGAAAGCTTTTCGCGATGGTGACTTCTCAAAGTTTTTCAACAACACCGCTTACACCGAAGCACTCTCAATGCAAGAAATTAACTACGTCTTGAACGAACAAATTTTCGGTGACCCAATGTTGCAACTCATCGATTAGTTCGGCGCTTTTCAAAACCTCACAGTGGGTTTGGCTATGCGATAACCAT
>JALQVI010000044.1 GCA_023260395.1 Candidatus Nanopelagicales bacterium | reverse complement strand
GTTGGTTCATCGAAAAAGTCGAGTCGATTGTTGCTGATGCCGGCTTTGAAACTTTTTTGCCACATCGCGATAACCCACCAAAAACCCAGGACAACATCGCTGAGATTTTCGCTAACGATCGAAATGGCATCGATACCTGTGACGTTGTTGTGGCAAATTTGAATGGCATCACAACTGACGATGGGACTGCTTGGGAACTTGGCTACGCATTTGCCCACAGCAAGTATTTGATTGGCCTGCACACTGACTGGCGTTCACGATTTGAACACGAAGTCATTAACTTGATGATGCAGTGCTCGTTGAATGAACTTGTGCGGTCATTAGAGGACCTCGAAGTGGCATTGAACAAGTGGATGGCTGCGCAGTAACTCAATTTCGGCAAGTCGCCGAATGACCCTAGGCTTAAGGCGTGCACCTACATACCGCAGCTCTTGATGGACAAGTGTCCACATGGCTTGCTGAGTTTGGTCCAATTGCTTTTTACTTAATCGTCTTTGGCCTGGTGTTTTCAGGAACTGGCCTTTTTATCGGCGCCTTTATCCCGTTCATCACAGGTGACTCGCTCATTTTTGCCGCCGGGCTATTAGCGGCGCGCAATGGTGACATCAACATCGTTGTGTTGTCGATTGGTGTTGGTATTGCGGCCTTTATGGGCGACCAAGTTGGTTTTGTGCTCGGTCGACATTATGGACGTCCGTATCTCGACCGCCGAAAAGGCGAGCGCCTGAAATCTGCAATCAAGAAATCGGAAAAGTTTTATACCGAACTTGGTTGGTGGGCTGTTGTCGTTGCGCGCTTCATGCCGTGGGCTCGTGTGCTTGTTCCAGCGATTGCAGGCATCGCGCGTATGAACTACTACAAGTTCCTCTCTGCCAACCTGGTCGGTGCACTGGCGTGGGGAGTTGGCCTGACTTTGGCCGGTTATTACGCCTACACAATTCCTGCCGTCAAAACCGCCTCGTACGCCATCGCGATGTTTTTCATTATCGGCTCAGTTGTTGCTGGTATTCGTAGCTGGCTTCGCAATCGCAACGCCTAGCCCACGTCGTTCATTTCAAACCTTGCTTTTCATTTCTGTGGATAGCCATTCCCAAAGGGATACACTTCGGCGACTTATCCACAACGCAGTAGCAACGACCGTTTAACCGCAAGCTTTGCGACGTAACGTATCCCAACTGGAGCAAATTGCCGGAAGGGGAGTCTCGTGACGAATTCGGTTAGTGAAGTGATTGATGAAGTTCGCTCTCGTGTGCGATTCGATGCACATGATCGCGTTCACGTACGCCATCTTGTCGAAGATGTTGTGGCCGAAATTTCTCCAACTATGCCTGAGGCGAATGTCGAAACAATCGCCGACCATGTTGTTGGATTTGGCTCACTGCAGCCGCTTCTCGATGACCCAAGCGTTGAAGAAATTTGGATTAATGATCCAGCACATATTTTTATCGCCCGCGCTGGTCGCAGTGAATTAACCAGCATCATGATGACAGCGGATGAGGTTCGTAGCGTCGTTGAACGCATGCTTGCCAGCAGTGGACGACGTATTGATATTTCGAATCCTTTCGTTGATGCCACGTTGCCTGATGGCTCCCGCTTGCATGTCGCTATTCCAGACATCACACGCAACCACTGGTCAGTAAACATTCGTAAGTTCGTCATGGGTTCAAAGTCACTTGAAAGTTTGGTCATGGCGGACGCATTGACACAACAGGCTGCCGAGTATCTCATTCACTGCATCGAGTCCGGTAAAAACATCGTGGTCGCTGGTGCAACCCAGGCTGGAAAGACCACTCTGATGAATGCCTTGCTCAACAGCGCATCGGCACTTGATCGAATCATTACGTGCGAGGAAGTCTTTGAATTGCAACTCACCAGTCCCGATTGGGTGGCCTTGCAGACTCGTCAATCCAGCCTGGAAGGCGCTGGTGAGATCCCGTTGCGCCGTTTGATTAAAGAAGCTTTACGTATGCGACCAACGCGCTTGGTTGTGGGTGAAGTGCGCCAAGAAGAATGCTTGGATCTCTTGGTTGCAATGAACTCAGGCATGCCGAGTATGTGCTCGATACACGCCAATAGCGCCCGTGAAACGTTAAAGAAGCTCACGCTTTTACCTATGCTCGCCGGCAGTAATGTTGCCGCAGACTTTGTCATTCCCACCGTGGCATCCGTTGTTGACATCGTCGTTCACGTGCGCATGGATGCTGACGGCAAACGTGGAATTTCCACCATCGCTGAAATTTCTGGACGAGTCGAAGACGGTGTGATCGAGATGCGTGAAGTTTTCTCCCGCATGGATGGGGAACTGGTCCGCAAATGAACCTCATTATTTCGTTGCTGGCAATGTGTGGTGTCCTGTTAGTGATTGCAACCCTGCAATCACCGAAGCGGACTGCTTTAACGTTTGCATTTACCCGGTCCAGGCCACATCTGATTGCCGATGAAGTCTGGCCGGATGTGGTCGATGATGTCGCGTCAGCAATTCGCGCGGGCTTATCGCTGCCTCAAGCAGTTTGCGAACTCACTCATTCAAGTTCGCCTGAAATCTCGGCGGAGTTTCATATCGTTGCTGATGATTACTTAAAGAGCGGTAACTTCACTTCGGCATTGGCTGGATTGCGCATTCGTCATCCCGAACCAATCGTTACCAAGTTCGTTGACGCTCTCACCATTGCGTACGAAGTTGGCGGAAGTGACCTTGGAGTCATGTTGCGAGCCTTGGCTGAAGTCATTCGCGACGACGTCAAATTACGTGGGGAAGTACTCGCCCGGCAAAGTTGGACCATTAATGGCGCCAAGCTTGCAGTTGCTGCGCCGTGGATAACGGTTGCTTTGTTGTCCACGCGATCGGACGCGGCAAAGGTCTATCAGTCAGCAGCTGGTCTACGAATTTTGTTGATCTGTGCAGTTGTCACTGCTGTTGCCTATTTCGTCATGCAGCGTGTAGGTCGCTTGCCGAAAGGCGCGATGTGATGACTGTCGTAATTGCGGTGTTTGTTGGATTGACTCTGTCTTTCGGAATAATTCTGTTGTATCAATGGCGAGCCTCAACGAAGCGCAACCTTGCTCAAACTGTTGTGGCCCATGTTGGCATTGCGCCTTCGTCCTCGAAATTCCTCGCGAACTTCGAGCGCACGTTACATCGAGTCGTTGCACATTCTCCTCAATCTCCATGGGGCAGTGACCGACAGTTAGTGAGCCTTGTTGCAAAGTCTGGTCAAGATCGATCGCTCAAGAACATTCGCACGAGTCAACTCGCCACGGTTTTGGCGGCGTTCGCCGCTGTGACGATGTGGAGCGTGCTTCGCCAAGTCACCCATCATTCACACAGCACAGTAGTTGTCGCCGTCCTTTTTGTTGCGGCAGTTCCACTCGGAGGCTGGTCGGTAAAGAGTTCGCTCGAAACGGCGGTTCGCAATCGTGCCGAAGCTATCAATGCCGCGCTTCCAGGAGCGCTTGAACTTTTAGCGTTTTCTGTTTCCGCTGGCGAACCTATCAGTTCCGGTATGAAGCGAGTGGCACAACGTGGTGACGGAGTATTGAACTTGGCCATTCGACAAACGATTACGCGACTCGAGTCAGGGACTTCGATGAGCGACTCCTTGAAGTCTCTAGGTCGCAGCGTCGACAGCGCTCAACTTACTCGCGCTGTGCACGCAATTGACCTCGCGCTTGAGCGCGGCACGCCGCTGGCCGACGTGTTGCGCGCCCAGGCAAGCGATGCTCGAGCTGCTCACGCACGCGACCTCATGATTTTGGCGGGAAAGAAAGAAACCGCCATGTTGTTACCAGTCGTATTTCTCATCCTTCCCATGATTGTGATGGTTGCGATTTACCCAGGACTCGTAGCGCTCAAAGTGATGTGACGGTGCACCGTGCACCTCAATTCAACGACAGGGGAAATACATGAATGACAAATTGGCAGAGTACTCAGCGCGAATCATTGCGCGACTAGCGAATGACATGAAATCAGATCGCGGAGACGTTCCAGGCTGGGTCTTGGTGACAGTGATGACCGCTGGTCTCGTGGTTGCAATCTGGTCAGTTGCGGATGGACAGTTGAAGTCTGTGCTGGGAAGTGCGCTTCGTTCCGTCAGCGCTCCTTAATCGAACATGAGTGACTATTCAAAGGATGAGGGCTCGGCCGTCACTGGCTTCGCGCTCGTCGCGCCAATGCTCGTGTTAACGTTCGTGGCACTCATCGTTGTGACCTCGCTTGTGCGACAGCGCGTGGTGTTGGGTTCGGCTGCAAGTACTGCGGCTCGAACAGCTTCAGCCTTTGGCGCCACAGATTCGCAAGGCCGTCATGATGCGCTCAGAGTCATCGCTAACAGTGGAATAAAGTCATCCGGAATCGATTTCGTAATCTCGCATCCACTCACTCGTGGCGTGCGGTTAGTTCAAGCCACGGCAACCAGTCACGTGACTGTGCCGTGGCTACACGCAACGATCGTTATTCACCAAACTGCGCGAGCAGTCGATGAAGGCAGTTTGCTGTGAGTGATGACCAGGGCAACGTTGTTGCTGAGTTTGTTGGAGTCATCGTTGGGTTGATGATCCCGGTGATGTTCATTGCGTCATCATGTGCGACTTTTGTTAACACCGAATTGACGCTACGTAACGCCTCAGAATCAATGGCACGCGCCTATGCTGTGTCTACGTCATCGTCAATTGGCGCCAAACGTGCACAAGCGATTTTGCGTGCCACGCTAGCAAGCCAAGCAATAAAAGTAAGCGGCGTTAAGTCAAGGCTCACATGTTCAGAAAGTCCATGTTTGAGTGCTGGTGGAACCGTCACCTATACGTTGTCACGCAAAGTGACATCAACGTTTCCTGGTATCGGCCGTCGCACGATGACGCTGACCCAAGCACACACCGCCACAGTGGATGACATTCGATGAGAATGCGAGATGACGAAGGTTCGGTCCTGGTTTTAGGCATCGGGCTGTCGATTGTGTGCGTCATGATTGCGACGGTGGCAATCAACGTGGCAACCATCTGGTTAGCCCGCACATCGTTAAATAGTGTTGCCGATGGTGCGGCGCTGGCTGGTGCGCAAGCTATTGATAGTGCCGCTGTCTATCGCGATGGCCTAACGGGTATCACGCACTTAAGTCCGAGCAAGGCTCGAGCCAAAGTGCGCGCCTATGTTGCAAAGCCAGAAGTGAAATCACAAGTTCATGGTCTCAAAGTTAGGTCAGTCGTGGTTTCTGGCAATTCGGTACAAGTAACTGTCTCGGCAACTCCAGCGATGCCATTTGGGTATCTGTGGAACAACGCGCCTGTTATCGCGCGGTCAAAGGCGCGGGCAATCAATCACGTGAAGTGAAGTTTGGCTGGCAAAGCCGCGCAAGGTAACCTTGGGCTCGTGGCTACCGGTGACTTTCAAGTGGATCTCTCTGCGCTGAATAACACCCTGCAATCCATTGAAAAAGTGCTCAATGTTGATGCGATGAATGCCCAAATCGTCGAACTTGAGGCCGCTGCTTCTGCGCCGGACTTGTGGGACGACCAAGCTAATGCTCAAAAAGTCACAAGCCAGCTCTCGGTACTTCAGGCCGACGTTGCTCGAATTAAGAATCTACGTTCACGCGTTGATGACGTGGCAGTACTTCATGAACTTGGTGAGATGGAAGGCGACGCCGGCATCATCGCTGAGGCGGCCACTGAAATTCTCAATCTTGAAAAAGCTATTGGCGAACTCGAAGTGCGCACTTTGCTCTCGGGCGAGTATGACCATCGCGAAGCGCTCGTCTCCATTCGATCCGGTGCCGGTGGCGTGGATGCCGCGGACTGGGCCGAAATGTTGTTGCGCATGTATCTGCGTTATTGCGAGCGTCATGGCTGGCCAACTGAAATTTATGACACGTCTTACGCCGAAGAAGCCGGCATCAAATCGGTGACTTTTGCAGTCAAAGCTCCTTACGCATACGGCACACTTTCTGTTGAACAAGGCACACATCGACTCGTTCGAATTTCACCATTTGATAATCAGAGTCGTCGCCAAACATCATTCGCCGAAGTTGAAGTAATCCCAGTCGTGGAGCAAACCGATTCAGTCGACATTCCTGATGATGAAATCCGTGTTGACGTATATCGCTCGTCCGGTCCTGGCGGACAGGGCGTTAACACGACTGACTCGGCAGTTCGACTGACTCACATTCCAACGGGCATCGTCGTGTCCTGCCAGAACGAGCGTTCGCAGCTGCAAAACAAGGCAACCGCGATGGCGGTTCTCCAAGCAAAATTGCTCGAACGTTACCGTCAAGAAGAGCAAGCCAAGATCAACCAGCTCAAGGGCGATGCTGCGGGTTCATGGGGCAACCAAATGCGTTCCTATGTGCTGCATCCGTACCAAATGGTCAAGGACATTCGCACCGAAGAAGAAACCGGAAACACTTCGGCTGTGCTCGATGGTGAAATTGACGCGTTCATCGAGGCCGGCATTCGCTGGCGTCGCGAACAAGCAAACGCCTAACCGGCACTTTTGGACATTTCGAAAAACGTGGCTCGAGAACGACGGAACGTTATTTCGTCACGCTTCAACTATTTGCGCAATGTAAATGTTGGCCAAGTTGGCGCGCCAATCACGACCCATTGAAAACCTTTAATTTAGGCTCTAATAGTGCCGTTGTGGCAGTTATGTGTGTGATCATCCGTAGGAGTTCGACGTGATTCGCTTTGAAAATGTCTCAAAGCAATACAAGAATTCACAACGTCCTGCCTTAACGGATATCAACTTGGACATCGAACAAGGTGAATTTGTTTTCCTCGTTGGCTCATCGGGTTCAGGCAAATCGTCGTTATTGCGACTGTTACTTAAAGAAGAAACAGCTACGTCGGGTAACGTTTCTATTGACGGTCTGGATGTTGGCAAACTCTCGAATCGCAAAGTGCCAGCCCTTCGCCGCACATTGGGAATTGTGTTTCAAGATTTCCGATTGCTACCAAGCAAGAGTGTTTTCGACAACGTTGCATTCGGCATGGAAGTCATTGGTAAAAATCGCAAGGAAATTCGCGAGCGCGTACCCGAGGTTATTGAACTCGTTGGACTCGAAGGCAAAGAGGACCGTTTACCTTCCGAGCTTTCCGGTGGCGAGCAACAGCGCGTCGCGTTGGCCCGCGCTTTCATCAACCAGCCAAAGATTCTGTTGGCCGATGAGCCAACAGGAAACCTTGATCCATCAACAAGTGTTGGCATCATGAAGTTGCTTGATCGCATTAACCGCACCGGAACCACGATTTTGATGGCGACGCACGATGTTGCCATCGTGGACCAGATGCGCAAACGAATCGTGCAACTCGAACACGGCACAATCGTGCGCGACCAACAACGCGGTATGTACGGACACACGGGTCACTAACATGCGCACATCATTTATTGCACGCGAAGTTGGTGGCGGTTTACGCCGTAACTTCACTATGACTGTTGCCTTGATCGTTTCGGTGGCCGTGTCACTCACGCTTTTTGGTGCAGCGCTGCTCATGCGTTCGCAGGTCGACCGCATGAAGGGCTATTGGTACGACAAGATCCAGGTTTCGATTTTCTTGTGTGGCGAGAACTCGTTGGCCTACAACTGCACCGGCGCCGTTACTGATACCCAGCGCAATGAGGTTCGCGCAACGCTCGAAGGCCTCAAGCCGACAGTTCAAGAAATGTATTACGAATCTTCGAACGAGGCATACGCGCGCTTCAAAGAGCAGTTCAAAGGCTCACCAATTATTGCCAACGTTGCACCATCGGCGATGCCGGAAAGTTTCCGCGTCAAACTCGATGATCCAAGTCATTACGATGAAGTAGCAGCGGCACTTGAGGGCAAGCCTGGTGTGGAATCAGTCCAAGATCAGCGCAAGTTACTCGAGCGCTTCTTTCAAATCTTGCACGGCTTGCAAACGTTCGCGTTGGCCATCGCAGGCGCCATGCTCTTTGTCACTGTCCTGTTGGTCATGAACACTGTTCGCGTCGCAGCTTTTGCCCGCCGTCGCGAAACCTCGATTATGCGCTCCGTGGGTGCGAGTAATTCATCAATTCGATTGCCGTTCATTCTCGAAGCGGTCACCGCTGCGGTACTCGGCGCTGGTCTTGCTGCTGGAACGCTAGTAGCAGTCAAGCAATACGTCATTGATGCGCGCTTGCAGCCCAATCTGACATTTATCGCTTGGGTGACGTGGCAAGACGTTTTGGCGATTTTGCCGTGGTTGTTCGTTGTGGGTATCGGTACCGCAGTCTTGGCTTCTGGATTCACGCTGCGCCGCTATCTCAAGGGCTAAACCCACGTAAATCAGGCTTTTTGGCTGCGACACGGGTTTAATCACATTAGTAACATCTGTCACTTGCGTTACGATGAAGACATCTTCCCCGATGAACGGCAGGTTTTCGTGCGCGTATTCTCTTCGCGTCCTATGCGAGTTTTCGCAGTGGCTGCCGTTGTCTTGGCCGGAATCGCAGTGCCTTCCCAGGGTGACAACCTGAATCAGCAAATTTCGGAAGTTTCCGTTGCATTGGAAAAGGCATCAAAGGAAGTTGTAAAAAACCAAAAAGCTCTCGCTGCGACGAAAGCGAAATTGCCTACCGTTCGCGCAAAGTTGACTAGCGCTCAAGCGAAAGAAGCAACAGCGCGCGCCTCGTATGTCACGGCAAAATCTCACGCAGATCAAGCTCGTGCGCAATACAAGGCAGCGCAGGCAAAGTTGGCCGCCAAGAAACTTGAAATTAAGAAACTACAAATTAAGGTCAACCAATTTGCCCGTTCGGTGTACCAACAAGGTCAAACCTCGCAATGGGAAATTATTTTGCAGTCTCAATCACCGTCCGACTTAACGTCGCGACTCCAGACAATCAAATCAGTGTCGCAAGCCAGCGCAAAGAGTTTGACGAATCTGGAAGCTGCAAAAGTTCAACTTAAGTCCGTGGCTGACGACGCAAAAGTCGTCAAAATTCAAATGGACAAACTTGCGACAGTTGCCTCAGATGCGTTGTCCCAAGCGCAAGCCGCAACTGACGAAGCAGCAGCTGCCAAGTCTGAAGTCGACGCCTTAGTTGCGCAAGAAGCCAGTGACCTAGCTAAGTCGAAGAAGGCTCAAGCTGCAGAACAGGCAGAATTGAACAAGCTCATTGCAGAACAGATTCGAGTGAGCCAAATCTCGGGAAGCGGTAGCCACGGTAGCGGCGATCCACAAGCAACTGGAACTCTTTTAACACAATGGCCAGTGCCTGGATATGACGCCGGATCTGACCCAGTTCAGCACGTTGGTCCGCGTATTTTGAGCGATGGTCGCCACAGTTGCCACACTGGCCAAGACATCCCGGCCCCAACTGGTGCTGACATTGTGGCACCTGGTGCTGGGGTTGTGTTGTTCGCGGGTTGGACTTGGGGTTATGGCAACCTGACTTTAATCGACCATGGTCAAGGCTTGGTTACTGCTTTTGCGCACCAGAGCCGAATGCTCGTTAATAAGGGCGAGACCGTATTCTCGGGCCAGCACATCGGCGATGTGGGTAACACAGGTGCATTCTCGCGCGGTTCTCATTTACACTTTGAAGTCCACGTCAATGGATATAACTACGACCCGATGGGTTGGTACGGCGGATCAAAATCCATTGTGGCGTGTGCACCTACTCGATCGATTGGATAGTCATGGCTAAAGAGCGCGGACGCAAGTTAATCGCGCAAAACCGCAAAGCCAGACACGATTACACAATCGAAGACGTATACGAAGCCGGTCTTGTCCTCATGGGCACCGAAGTGAAATCATTGCGCGCAGGTCGCGCAAGTTTGGTCGATGGATTCGCGATGGTCGAAGACGGCGAAATCTATTTGCACAACGTGCACATCCCGGAATACAACGAAGGTTCGTGGACGAATCACGCGCCGAAACGTCGCCGTAAGTTGCTATTGAATCGAAATGAAATCAACAAGATTTCAGCCAAGCTCAAGGAATCAGGCCTTACCCTCATCCCGCTGAGCATGTATTTCCTCGACGGCCGTGCAAAGGTTGAAATTGGTGTTGCTCGGGGTCGCAAGAACTACGACAAACGCCAAGCTATTGCCGAAAAAGACGCTAAGCGCGAGGTTTCCAAAGCCACAGGCCGTCGTGCGAAAGGCATGGACGATTAGCGGTTTCACCCGCGTAAGTTCAGGGCATACTGAGATTCATGACCAACAAGCCACCAGCCGAAGAGCTCTATGGAGCCTTTGAAATTGTGCTGGGTGCCTGGGATTTTCCCGGTCTAGTTGAGGCAGTTCGATCGGCTCGTAATGAGATAGATCAAGTCTGTCTGGACAACGGCATCGAACTAGATGTTGTTGAGCACGTCTCACTGGTGGCCAGCGAACTCGTCACAAACTCAGTGATGCATGCTGCGACTTCGGTGCGCGTCACTTTGGAAAAATGGCAAAACTCATTGCGCCTCGTTGTCGAAGATGAAAATCCAGCCGAACCTGTTGTCGCTGACTCCGATGCCGACGCTGATGGTGGTCGCGGATTGCACATCGTGAATGAACTTTCTCAAGCCTGGGGTTTCGAGGCAACCTCCGAAGGCAAAAAAGTGTGGGCAGCATTTAGCCGCCCACACAATCTCGCTAATTCTTAATAGCGTTCAAATCCGCGAATTCGTTCCCAATCGGTAATCGTGCGATTGAACTGATCGAGTTCAACATCGGCTGCATGCAAGTAATGCTTGTGAACTACCTCGCCAAATGCCTGCTTTGCCCATTCGCTGTTTGCCCACAAATCACGAGCCATTTGCAAGGTGTGAGGAACGCGATCACTTTCAAGCGCGTAAGCGTTGCCATCAAAACGTGGCTCGAGTGTCATCTTCTTTTCGATGCCATCAATACCCGCGGCAATCATGCCGGCAACTGCCAAATATGGATTCACGTCGCCACCAGGAACTCGGTTCTCTACGCGAAGTGAAGGACCATGGCCGACGAGACGGTATGAGCATGTGCGATTGTCGCGACCCCACTTGATTGCGGTCGGCGCAAAGCTACCTGGCTGGTAACGCTTGTAGCTGTTAATCGTTGGCGCGTACAACAATGAGAGTTCGCGCATGTGGGCCAATTGGCCGGCGATGTATTGCTTGCCAATTTCACTCAAGCCATCTGGATCATTGTCATCTGCAAGAACGAGTTCGTCGTTCAAGCCGCGGAACGACAAATGGATGTGGCATGAATTGCCTTCGCGTTCATTGAATTTGGCCATGAACGTCAGTGCGTAACCATCCTGCGCAGCGATTTCTTTGGCAGCGGTCTTGTAAATGACATGGTTATCGCATGTGCCCAAAGCATCCGTGTACTTGAAGGCAATTTCATGCTGACCAAGGTTGCATTCGCCCTTGACGGATTCAACAACGAGACCAGCCTTAGTCATCGACAAACGAATTCGGCGGAGCAACGGTTCAACGCGGCTTGTACCAATGATGCTGTAGTCAACGTTGTACTGGTTGGCAGGCGTCAAGTGGTTGTAACGCATGTCCCATGCGTCTTCGTACGTGTTGTTGAACAAAATGAATTCAAGTTCAGTTCCAACAAGAGCATGCATGCCCATGCTTTCTAATTTCTTAAGCTGGTTTTGCAAGATTGAGCGAGGGGACTGTGGAATCAAATCGCCATGATGATCCTTGAGGTCCGCGATCACAAGTGCTGTGCCTTCGTGCCAATCGACATAACGCAAGGTGTTCAGGTCGATGTCCATGACCATATCGCCGTAACCGGTATCCCATGACGAAATGTCGTAACCCTGAACAGTATTCATGTCGACATCAACGGCAACCAGATAGTTGCAGCCCTCAGTGCCATGTGCGAGCACATCTGTGAGGAAATAGTTGGCATCAAGTCGCTTGCCTTGCAAACGTCCTTGCATGTCAGTGATAGCGACGATGACAGTATCAATACTGCCAGCGTGAATATCTGCGGTTAATTGGTCAAGTGAAAGCGGCGCTTTAGCCGTGGTCATGGGTACTCCTCATGTGTGCACTTAGACCCGAACCTACTCCGCGCGAGGGGTCTCGCGAGGAGTTTTTAGGTCACAAAATGAACAGTGCGTGAAAATACCT
>JALQVI010000043.1 GCA_023260395.1 Candidatus Nanopelagicales bacterium | reverse complement strand
ATCCAAACTTGAAGGGTGCGCCATCTGATCACATCGTGGCAATCCGCGAGGTTCGCCTCAGTGCAGGTGCCGAGTTCATCGTTGTTGTCACTGGCGACATCATGACCATGCCTGGCCTGCCAAAGGTTCCAGCCGCGAACAGCATCAAGCTCGAAGACGGATTGGTTGTTGGCCTGTTCTAGGTCAGTGACTTTTCCAACACCAAATCCCCTCATTCGGTTCGCCGGGTGGGGGGATTGTGTGTTTTTACGCACATGATGAGCCAAATCCATCATTTAGAAGCAACATGTGGAACTCACTAACAATTTTGTTATTGACCAATTCCGCCAAAGGTATGACAACTGTTGCGTCATAGGAATACGGTTGCGCAATGGGCAACGCAGCTTCAGCAGAATCCACCTCTGCGCCATCTTCGGTTCAGTCAGTTGATCGTGCGTTGCAGATTCTTAACATCCTTGCTGACAAGGGTGAATGTGGCGTTACTGAGATCGCTTTAGAACTTGGAATCCACAAATCAACAGCTTCTCGTTTGCTCAGCGAACTGCTCAGTTACGAACTCGTCGAACAAATCGCAGAGCGCGGTCGTTACCGTCTTGGCCTTGGCCTAGTTCGCCTTGCTGGCCATGTCACTGCATCACTTGAACCCGTTTCAGGCTCACGCAACATCACTCGCGCACTTGCCGCTGCAGTTGGCGAGACCGTGAACATCTCAGTGCTTGATGGCAATCAAGTTCTCTACGTTGATCAAGTCACTGGTCCAACGATCGTTGCGATGCGCAGCTGGATTGGTAACCGCGTTGGCACACATTGCACTTCAACTGGCAAGGCGCTCACTGCATGGCTCGATGAACCTGCACGCATCGCCGCACGTCCTGATGAGTGGATTCAATACATGCCCAACACCATCATGAATGCCGAAGACCTTGAACGTGAGTTGGCTGAAGTTCGCGAACGCGGCTGGGCATTGGCCGTTGAAGAAATGGAGCCGGGCCTGGTGGCTATCGCCGCTCCCCTACGCGACCCATACGGCGAGGTGGTTGCAACGGTTGCAGTCTCGGGACCTGCCTACCGCATCACCCCAGACCGATACGAAGATATTGCACGACAAGTAACCGAAGCAGCACGTAAATTATCAGGCAAGGTGGAGTTCTAAGTGGCGTACGAAAACATAGACCAGCTCTATATAAATGGAGCACGACGACCAGGCAGCACAGGTGAAACCCGCGAGGTCATTCACCCTGCAACCGGTAAGCCAGTCGCCACGTTCAGCGAAGCCACCTCTGATGACACCATTGCCGCAATCGCCGCCGCACGCGCTGCATTCGACAATGGTCACTGGCGCTCATTCGGCACCGAACAGCGCAGCAAGATTCTGAATCAAATCGCAGACATCCTGACCCGCGACAAGGACCTTTTCGCCGAAGCTGAATCACGCGATACTGCCAAGCGCATCATCGAAGCCGAATACGACATGGACGACATCATTTCGGTGTTCCGTCATTTCGCTAACGAAGTTCTCAAGCCACACGTGCGCGAAGTCAACACCGGTCGCGAAGGCGTACGCAGCCGCATCACCGTCGAACCTGTCGGTGTCGTTGGCATGATCACGCCGTGGAACTACCCATTGCTCCAGGCTTCATGGAAGATCGCACCAGCCATTGCCGCCGGTTGCACATTCGTCATCAAGCCCAGCGAACTCACTCCTAGCACCACATCCATGTTGATGGACGTCATGACCGAAGCCGGCTTGCCTGATGGCGTTGCCAACGCAGTCTTCGGCGCCGGCGCCACCGCAGGTGCACCACTAAGCACTCACCCAGACATTGACATGGTGTCATTCACTGGCGGCCTGACAACTGGCAAGCACATCATGGCCAATGCTGCACAAACCGTGAAGAAGGTTGCCCTCGAACTCGGCGGCAAGAACCCGAACATCATCTTTGCTGATGCTGACCTTGATGTCGCGATCGACAATGCGCTCACTGCAGTGTTCTTGCACAGCGGCCAGGTATGTTCGGCCGGCACTCGCCTGCTTGTCGAGCGCAGTGTTCATGATCAGGTCGTTGATGAAATCTCACGTCGCGCCGATCAAATCGTGCTCGGCGGTTCACACGATGAACATGCACAAACTGGCGCCCTCATCAGCGCAGGTCACCGTGACAAGGTCGAAGCTTTCGTTAACGCCGGCATCGCCGAAGGCGCAGTGCTTCGCGCCGGTGGCACTCGCCCAACAGAACCAGAACTACGCGATGGTTTCTTTTTCCGTCCGACCGTTCTCGATAACTGCAACACCACCATGTCGTGTGTGCAAGACGAATCTTTCGGCCCAATCGTTACTGTCGAAGTTTTCGACACTGAAGAGCAAGCCGTTGCCTTGGGTAACGACACCATCTTTGGTTTGGCCGGAGCCGTCTGGACCTCAGACGATGACAAAGCACAGCGAGTTGCCGGTGCATTGCGTCACGGCACTATCTGGATCAACGACTACCACCCATACGTTGCGCAAGCAGAATGGGGCGGTTTCAAACAATCAGGCGTAGGACGTGAACTTGGTGAAGCCGGTTTCGCTGAATACCTCGAACACAAACACATTTGGCAAAACCTCAATCCAGCTCGATCCGATTGGTTCCCGGAAGGTCCAAAATAATGACAAGCAGCCATAGCGCAATTTCTGTTCGTAACCTCTGGCAGGTATTCGGACCTAATCCTGAAAACATCATCGGTAGCCCTGATGCTCTCTTGCCTCGCGCCGAACTGCGTGCCAAGACCGGTAACACCGCAGCTGTGCGCGACGTTTCCTTTGACGTTGCTCCTGGTGAAGTGTTCGTTGTCATGGGTCTTTCCGGTTCCGGTAAGTCGACTCTCGTTCGTTGCCTCACCCGCCTTATCGAACCAACCTCAGGCAGCGTCGTCATGGACGGCGAAGACGTGCTGCAAGCCAACGGCTCACGTCTTCGTGAACTTCGCCGTACCAAGTTCTCGATGGTGTTCCAGAACTTCGGCCTCCTCCCACACCGTCGCGTTATCGACAACATTGCCTTTGCACTCGAAATCAACGGTGTGAAGAAGTCCGAACGTCATGCTCGCGCCCAGGAAGTCGTCGAACTTGTCGGCCTTCGCGGTTTCGAACAGGCTTACCCAGAGCAACTTTCTGGCGGTATGCAGCAGCGCGTTGGTCTAGCTCGCGCCCTTGCCGTTGACCCTGAAGTTATGTTCCTGGACGAACCATTCTCAGCACTCGATCCACTGATTCGCCGCGACATGCAAAACGAAGTCATTCGTTTGCACAAGGAACTCGGCAAGACCATGATCTTCATTACCCACGACCTCGATGAGGCCATCAAGGTTGGCGACCGCATCGGCATCATGCGCGATGGCGCCATGGTTCAAATCGGCACTCCTGAAGAAATCATCGCTAACCCTGCCGATGAGTACGTCGCAGACTTCACGCGCGATGTACCAAAGTCACACGTGCTGACACTTCGCACCATCGTGCGTCCACAAGCTGATGGCGAATCCGTGTCTGGTGTCTCGCTTGATGCCAAGACCATCATTCGTGATGCAACCGATGCTGTTGTGAATGCCGGCGGCGCAGTGACCGTTACTGACAACGGCCAGTCCATCGGCGTCATCACCGCCAACGACATCTTGCGAATTGTTGGTAGCGGAGCCAGCGCATGAGTTCAATAGTTGAACAGGAATTAATTCCTGAAGCCAAGAAAACAATTCCTCGGGGATGGATTTTCGCCGGCATCATCGTCGTGTGGGCCATCATCGGCAAGATCATGAATGGCAAGTACACACTTGCGGTCAACCTTGCCGACCAGACCAAGATGAGCGCCAGCATTAATGACTGGGCCAATCACCTCGGCCAAAATCGTCAATCAAACCCGTTCTTTGTCTATTTCATTACGCCAGTTCGTGAATTCATTTCAGGACTCGTCGATTTCATTCGCTCGGTTATCTCGGTGCCACTAGCCCACTCCTCCATTCCGATGTTGGGTTGGCTCGGAATTTTCGCAGTCATCGGATTCATCGTGTTCATCACGTCGAATTTCCGTCAGTCCCTATTCGCCATGGCCATGATTTTCTCGGTTGGCGCACTCGGGCTCTGGACACAGTCGATGGATTCATTGGCACTCGTGCTGACCGCAGCAATCTTGTCGCTAATTATTGGTATCCCCGTTGGCATATGGGCTGGTCTTTCTGATCGCGGCCTTGCAGTCGTGACCCCGATTTTGGACTTGGCTCAAATCCTTCCAACCCTTGTGTACTTGGCACCTGTTGCGCTGTTCTTCCTCATTGGTCCAGCAGCCGCAACTATCGCCACCATGATTTACACAATCCCGATTTCGATTCGCCTCACGGCATTCGGTATTCGCGGCGTTCCAAAGAGCCCGGTCGAAGCAAGCGTCTCCATGGGCACGACCAAGTGGCAGCTCCTTCGCCACGTGCAACTACCCATGGCATCGCGCACCATCGTTCTGGGCATCAACCAGACCACACTTGCAGCACTCTCGTTCGCCGTCATCGCCACCTTGATTGGTGCGCCTGGTCTTGGTGACCCTGTCGTTCAAGCACTCGTGCTTCGCAACGTCGGTGACGGCGCTGTTGCTGGTCTTGCAGTTGTGCTCATCGCCATCATGTTTGACCGCTCAACAAGTGCCACTCTCAAGAAGCAGGGCATCTACGTTCCACCGAGTGAAAAGGCCATCCGTAACCGTCGCATCGGTATCGGAATCTTTGGTGCAATCACCGTTGCGGCCATCGTGGTCTCTCGCCAGTTCAAGTGGGCTGCATTCTTCCCTGAGAGCATCAACGTCTCGAAGCCAATTGCTGACTTTGCTGACAAGTTCACCAGCGGTGCTGTGGATCACTTCGGCTTTGCCACCACTGGCTTGAACACGCTCATCACTGAAACCATCCTCAACCCACTCGAGAGTTTGTTGACTGGTACACCATGGTTCATCACGAGCTTGGCCATCGTTGCAATTTCGTTCTTGCTTGGTGGCGCACGTTCAGCAATCGTGACCACAATTTTGTTACTTGCGATTGTTTCCACCGGCCTGTGGCAAGACACCATGGTGACTTTCACTCAGACCATCGTGGCCACGCTGTTGACGATGATCATCGGCGTCATCCTCGGCGTATGGATTGGTCGCAGTGAACGCGCCGACAAAGTACTTCGCCCATTCCTTGATGCCGGCCAGGTACTTCCTGCCTTCGTTTACTTGATTCCAATGCTTGGTTTCTTTGGCCCATCACGCTTCACCGGAATCGCAACAGGCATCATCTATTCGATTCCAATCGTTGTGAAGATTGTCGGACAAGGCATCCGCGAAGTTCCTGTAAACATGAACGAAGCAGCAATTTCCGCGGGTTCCACAAAGTGGCAACAGATAACGAAAGTACAACTACCTGCAGCAAAGAACTCACTTTTGCTCGCAACTAATCAAGGATTGATATTTGTACTCGCAGTTATCGTTATCGGTGGCTTCGTTGGTTCCGGTGGACTTGGTTACCTCGTCCTCGTGGGTCAGTCGAAAGTCGAGATGACAGGTAAGGGCTTGGTCGCAGGTCTGGCAATTTTGTTGCTCGGCGTGATGATCGATCGAATCGCGCAATACACGGTCCGCCGAAACTCGGCACCGAAACAATAGGTTTCGAACTAGTAGTTCGAATCGAGCAAATCGCCTCGGCGGTGAGCTCAACTTCTGACAGGAGAAATCAATGACAGGAAAGACCAAGGTGGGCTTCAAGCTTTCAGCTATTGCTGGCGCTGCTGCCCTACTGCTTACCGCATGTGGTGGCGCTGGTGTTGACGCAGGTTCAACTGCTTCAGCAGCTAGCACAGGTGCTCCATGTGGCAGCTACACCATCGCTATGCATGCATGGGTTGGCTACACCGCATCAGCACAGGTTCTTACCAATGTTGGTAAGTCACTTGGCTGTGACATCAAGCAGGTAAAGCTTGATGAAGCTAAGACTTCATACGACGCTATGGAATCTGGCACTGTTGACCTCATCGTTGAAGACTGGGGCGGCGGCCGCTGGAAGGACTGGGTCGATCGTGGCGCAGTTGTCGATCTAGGTTCAGACGGCAACGTTGGCCAGATCGGTATGTACGTTCCAAAGTGGATGGCTGAAAAGTACCCAGACATCACAGACGCTGCAAACCTCAACAAGTACGCTGACCTCTTCAAGACTCCAGAGTCAAAGGGCAAGGGCGCTTGGCTAGAAGGTCCTCCGGGATACACCACCATCGGCGAAAAGTTGATCTCGGCTAACAAGCTCAACTACACCGCTATCAACGTTGGTTCAGAGCAAGCACTTATCGATGCTTTCACCAAGGGCACTGAGAACAAGACTCCAGTAATCGGTTACTGGTGGACACCTCATTACCTACTTGCAAAGCTCGGTCTTGTTCGCGTGAACTTCCCGAAGAGCACCTGGACCGATGCAGCCAAGGCTGACGGCACCACTGACTACCCTGCTTCTGACCTTGAGAAGCTAGCTTCAAAGAAGCTCGCAACCTCAGGCGATGCATTCAGCAAGTTGGTTACCAACTGGAAGTGGACAAACGACGATCAGAACGCTGTTGCATCTGACATTGACGGTGGCATGACACCTGAAGCAGCTGCACAGAAGTGGATCGACGCACACGCTGACGTAGTCGCAAGCTGGACTAAGTAATTAGTTAGCACCAAACGAAGTGGCTCCCGGATTCGTCTGGGGGCCATTTTGTTTGCCCGGAAGTTCTTTCAACACGCTATTGAGTTTTCAAGTTACGGTTTCGCAGAGCCGCGCTGCATCTCTGGAAGTGGTAATCATCGGCTTTCTAAAATGGGCAGGGTTGAGCCTCCGGTTCAAATGAAGTAACTGGAGCACTCGCAGTCGTTGAGGATGCGCTTGGCGTTAAGCGTGACCTGTCACCTTCGTAAGTAATTGCACCCAATGGTGGTGGCGAGCTCCAAGACATAGCGTTGTCGATGAGTGGGTCGAAGTAGTCGGTAACGATGTGTCCATCGGGTAGTTTCCATACGGTGTCGCCGTTGGGTTTGAGTTCATATGTCCAGGTCCCGATTGTTTTCAACACATGATGTCGTCGACACAGTGAAACCAAATTGTTTACGTTGGTTTGTCCCCCGTCGTCCCACGCTTGAACATGATCAACATCGCATTTCATTGCGGTGCGAACACATCCTGGTGCGCGACATTGACGATCACGGAGTTTCACGAAATCTTTCATTACTCGAGTTGGTTCGTAGCTTTTACGTCCGAGTTCTAGGGGTGCGCCGGTTGTGTCATCGACAATCATTCGGCGTAGGTGTGAAGTTTCAGCGAGTTCGCGAATGGCGTTGGCGGTGAGCACTGTGTCGGTGCCAACGATTGTGGCTGGGCTATCAGAAATGCCAAGCAAGGTTTCAGCACTAACGATGACGTTGATTTGCGCGGCTGCATGACGACGCTCAGGATGCATTTCAGTTTCACCTGTCACGATGCTCACAAGAGCATCGCTCATTTTGTTCATGAGATTGCCCGACAGTGTTGAATCATTGCGTGCGGAATGTTCCAACACGTTTTTAACTTTGGCAGCGTCAAAGCTCGTCATTAAGGCTTGCATAAGTGTCATGCCGCAACCTTGGTCGATGAATTCAACACTTCGCTCGCGCTTTGCCACTGCGTGACGTTGTTCCTCAACTAGTGGTGCAATGGCAGCCACAGCTTGATTCACCGCAAGTTTGATTTGGCTACGGGTACGGAACACAACATTGCGAATCGCGATGCGTTCGTAGCGGCGCATGAATTCGACAACGCGCTCGTCATTGTGACCTTCGAGATCAGGAATTTGGGAAACAACATTCGCATAAAGCTTTGCTGCCCCGGCCGTAATGACTTTGGCTTTAGCATCATCAATCTCGCCGCGTTCCAAATGCGCCAATGTCTCAGGCAACCAACGAACCAAGTCACGGCAATGCTCAGCCAAGTTCCGCGCAGCCAACGGTGAGATACCCAGATAGGCGCCAAGTTCAGAAGATCGAACATCCTCAAGCGAAACATCACTAGTGTTACGACGAGTAGAGGCCATCACAGGAACATCACCAACTGCGACCACAACAGCCTTGGCCTCTAGCGCTTTCAATTGCGCAATGGCCGTTTGAATCTGACCAACCAGCTCAGTAGCTAGGTATGGATTGAGAGCACCAATGGCTTCAGGTGAACCAGCACGTTGAGTTAACTCATTAATTTCGGCCACAAGTGTTGGCAGAGCAATCGCTTCCGGTGATTCCACGTGAATGACGTGCTGCAAAACATTTTCAACAGGAGGCAACGGCATCGGAACGCGCGCGTATTGCAATGCGCTTTTCTCATGAGGCAAGTCCGGCGCTGTATGTGCAGGCTCCCCAGCACTTGCGAATTCATGGATCGGCATGGGCACGCGTGCGTGCTCGGAAGCACTTTCACGATGCACCACAACGGACATTGCAATCTCCTGAAATTGGAAAACTAGATAGCTTCACTCATCAGTCGAACTACTCATCACTTAAGAAATTGAACTCACTCAAACACGCTCAAACACATGTATCAAACAGAACATCACTTGAATCGATAATCATCTATCGCGATGCAATTACTACAACCATAAACACGAGGTCTGACAATTTC
Organism: Candidatus Nanopelagicales bacterium; assembly: GCA_023260395.1. GTDB lineage: Bacteria > Actinomycetota > Actinomycetes > S36-B12 > UBA5976 > UBA5976. Next base: position 3,539 of record JALQVI010000043.1, on the reverse strand, counting down.
GCCAGCCAGGTTCCGAATGAGAATTTGATTGCCACTCGAATCGATAATCATCCATCGCTACGTCGTTACCACAACCATAAACACGAGGTCTGACAATTTTCGAACGCCGACGCTCACACCAAAACCAAAACATCACTTGAAACTAATCAAACTCTAGACAAAGAATCTGACAATTCCGGAAACCCATCCAGTCATCCGATGAAGTGGTAACTAAATTAATGTCATTCATTAATCAATAAGCCGTCACTAAAACATAATGACGAGCTCTGACATTTTGAAGATGTCAAAGACGCGCATAGAAGTTGAACGGAATGGAAAACAAATCCCCATAGCGCTTTCGTCGCTGACGTCATCATCGGGAACACGACCAACGAAACTTACGGTCCATTCGGCAAATACCGAATCCGCCTGTTGAAATATCTTCTCCAATCACCGACCAAAAGATTCGCTAGATTCGTCCCATGAGCTTCACCGTGGCAATCGAGGACCCGCGCACCTGCGATGTGGCCGGCCTGCTCAACAGCCACTCCAGTTTCTGCGACGACATGACGCCGGCCGATGGCTGCACCGCGCTCAACACTGACGAGCTCCGGAACCCCGCTACCACGCTGTTCACAATCCGCAACGGCGAGCAACTACTTGGCACCTGCGCAATTAAGTTGCTGAGCACCACCGACGTCGAACTCAAGTCCATGCATGTCACCGAAGCCGCCCGCGGCAAAGGCGCCGCCACCGAACTCTTGCGACACGCCTTGGACTTCGCCAGATCAAATGGCATCACACACGTGCATCTCGAAACTGGATCCGAAGACGAGTTCATGCCCGCACGCAATCTCTACACAAAGTTCGGCTTTATCGAAGGTGGCCCATTTGTCGGAGCCCCCGATCACAGCGCGAGCATCTTCATGTCACTCACGCTCGTTTAAGTAGCCAGCAAATCTGTCATCAATTCGGACATTTCGCGCAGCGTGCGAAGTTTCCTTCAATCAATAGCTGCTGCGCTGGAACCCAAACTCGTTTTTCGATTGGTTAACCCATCATTTTTCGCATGACTCTACATTTAGGTCAACCTCTGTAACGGCATAGGCAAATTGGCAATCAATAACGACTTAACATAGTTCAGGAAATTCAACATCAATCACTAGGAGCCACCATGGCGACCAAAAAACGAACTTTAGGAATTGTTGCGGCCACAGCCGCTGCGCTAATTGCAGGCACAACCACCGCGCTCGCAACATCAACCGTAGGCCAAACCATCACGTTGACGAATGTGGATTTGGCGTCGTTCTCATGCACAAACCCGGCCGGCACCATTTTCGCCGTTCCAAGCAACAATGGCAATACCAATGCTGTTGCTTTGATCAACCATCAAACCAACGCGGTCACCTACGTTCAAGAAGATCAGGCGAACCCAGGCGTTCTGGCACAGCCAAAGAAATGTGTCTTTTCTAAAGACGGCACTACTCTCTACGTTCTTAATGACAATGCAAATGTCAGCAATTCTGATCAAGCAATCGTCATAGTCAACGTTGCTACCGCTACCGTTACTGGCAGCATTGGGTTTCCCGATGATTCCTCCGGTTACCTACGTGCACTTGAAGTAACGCCAGATGGAAACAGTCTGCTAGTAAGCGCACAAGGCGGTATTTGGAAATTCAACATTTCAAATGCCGGCGACCACCAGATCAACAAGAGTGGTCGAAATTGGTATGACGATTACAAGATATGGCAGTACACGCCTTCGTCGAACTCTATGCAAGTCGCGAAATTTATTTTCCCAACTGCAACAACGTTTGAAACCATTACTCGTGGCGGTGGCATTTCCACTTACAACTTAACAACTGGTGAACTCATCCAGACCATCAAACAAGGCAACATGTCCGACAGCACCGCAATCCACAGCAACTGGTGGTGCTTCAACAGCGACTACACATTGATGGCAAGTTTCGGAAATAACAATGGTGACTCAAACGTCATCGGAATCATGAAAACTAGCGACGGTTCCACCGTGACTACGGCCACCGTCAGCAGCATCGATGTAAGTAATGGCCAACTTGGCGAATGCCAATTCACTCCCGGTGGAAAACTTGTTTACTCCGGCACGAAGTATTGGGCCACAAACGATCCAAACCATCCGACTACGGGCAGCTTGTTTGTTTTTGATACCAAGACTCTGAATCTCGTCGAAACGATTGAGACTCCAGCAGCACCAAATTCGTACGCTATGCACATCTTTAGTGATGGTTCCGCATACAACGTAGGTAGCTCGCCAACTGCGGTTCGGGTTCAACTTGATCCGAGTTATATGGGCGCTGTAGCAAAGAAGACCAAGACTGCGAAAGCCTCAGTTGTATTCGCCGCAAAGAAGTCGATTTTGTCAGCAGCTGCAAAGAAGTCGTTGAACACTGTTGCGACAAAGTACAAGAAGAGTGCAAGCAAGATTGTTGTAACTGCCAGTGCACCAAGTGCAACGGCGAAGGCCAAAGATAAGAATGCTGCAAAGGCTCTCGCATCTAAGCGCGCAACGGCAGTGAAAAACTACTTGAAGTCCAAGGGCATTGCTGTCAAAAAGATCACTGTCAAAACTGTTGTAGTAGTGACCAAGGGCAAGAAGATGACTGCAAAGCTCAAGAAGTCTGTCGAGACCTCAAACCTCGTCATCACTTACAAGGGCTAGTCGATAGCAAGTAACACATCACGTCGAAATGAGGCGGCCATCCGAAAGGTTGGCCGCCTCATTCATTCACTTGACGTGGGCTATCTAATTTAAAGTGTCACGTTTAACCAGCCACTCTCCTACCTACTGATCACCAGTTCCTGGCCATCTTTCTTCGCAGCCTCGTCGCCCCAGGCGAACCTGAGCCACGTCGCCAAAGTTTCGACTCACCAGTCACACAAGTCACACCAACCCCAAAATCCCGATCCGATGTGGCATAAATCAACCTCGATTTCCCCAATTCCGCTTGACGGTCCAGCTCATTCACGAAACCATTAAGTGTTGCGCCATGTGCGTTCCGTTGCATAATGCGCAACATACTCATTCGATCGAAAAGGTGTCTTCATGTCGAAGAAAATCGTCATCATCGGTGCGGGCCTAGTTGGAGCCTCACTCGCTGATGAACTCACAGAACGCGGTGAAACCGACGTCACCGTTCTTGAACAAGGTCCATTGCCAGCCGCCGGTGGTTCATCATCACACGCGCCTGGCCTCTTCCAAAAAGTGTCAACGAGCAAGACTCTTGCTCGCATGGCCGATCAAGGAATCAACAAACTTCTCGCCGCCGAACACGAAGACGGCCCTTGCTTCTACCAAGTTGGTTCACTCGAACTCGCCACAACACCACGTCGCTTGCAGGAACTCCATCGCCGCGTTTCTTGGCTAAAGATGTACGGCTACGAAGCCGAAGTCATCTCGCCTGAAGAAGCCGCGAAACTCCACAAACTTATTAAGCCCGAAGCCATCCTCGGCGCGGCCTACTGCCCGACCGACGGCAATGCCAAAGCAATCCGCGGCATCCAAGCAATGCAGCGCCTTGCCG
>JALQVI010000042.1:2073-12396 GCA_023260395.1 Candidatus Nanopelagicales bacterium | reverse complement strand
AACCACCACAACGCAACTAAGAATGCGATGCGAAGAATGCTGAGCAGTAAGTCGGACATGATTAACGACTCTTATACGTCAGAGTTGTTGCACCAAGCTTGATGATTGAACCTTCGTTCAGTTCGGTCTCTGTGACTTTTACTCCGTCGACAACTGTTCCGTTCGTTGAACCGTTGTCACGAAGTAGAACCGTGCTTCCGAGAACGATGCTGCAATGTGTTCGACTAATTCCACTGTCTTCAATTTTGATGTCTGCGGTTTCACCGCGACCAAGAGTTGTTACCGAGTTCGTCAGTAAGTATTCGGTGCCATTCGTTGCGACGAGCTTTGGGGCTGCAGCTGGTTGCATAACAACAGCCGGCACTTGAGCGGTGAGATCTGGGTTTACGGCTGGGGCTGGCGCGTTGGCCGAACCAACTTTGCTGCGGATACGAAACACACCGGTTTCGAGTTCCTCATCCAAGGCAAATGAGACACTTGGCCAGCCACGCAAGGTGTAACGCTGATCGTTGGCATAAGTATTGACGACGGTGGCCAGTTCATTGGACAGATTGCCGAAGTAGGTCGCCAAACGTGAATGGTCAGTTACGCCTAATTCAATGGTGAAAATGTTGGGCACGACTTGGCCGGTTTCGGCTGAGGTCACCCGCAGGTCAAGCTCCTGCTGGAGGCCGGCAGCCAATTCGACAGGTTCAACCTCGGATTTAAAGGCTTTTGAAAAGGAGCCGTTGACGATCTTGTCGAGCCGCTGCTCCAGATTGTTCAACAAACCCACAGTTACTACCTCAAATGCTTTCGCGCTAAACCCCTACATCCATGTTACTTGGGATAGGTAAAACCTGATTGGAGGCGGAAATAAGGCATTTTTGAGCCGTCGCCCGTTGGTGATAACGTAATTTTCCTACGCGCGAGTGGCGGAATTGGTAGACGCACTGGCTTCAGGTGCCAGCGCCCTCACGGGTGTAGGGGTTCAAGTCCCCTCTCGCGCACCATGATCTAGGCTCAAAGGCAGAAACCTCGTAGTTATTGCTTTTTAAGGGAAATCAAGTGAATCCAATTCATCACATTAGCTTTTCTGTCACCGATGTAGTCCGAAGTGCAGTTTGGTACCAAAAACTCATTGGCCAGGCCGAAGTGATTGAACGTGAGGGCGAAGGCTGGCGCCGAATTCGTTTAAATTGGCCAACTGGATTGGTCATCAGTTTGACTCAACATGATGCGACTTCTGAAACGGATAGTTTCACTCACTCTCGAGTTGGTTTGGATCACATTGGTTTGGCATGCGCTGATGAAGCGGATGTACGTTCGTGGCATGCAAAGATCGAGGAACTTGGTTTCACACATGGCCCATTAGAAGACGTTGCTTATGGCTGGGCGGTTACCGCACGAGATCCGGACAACATTGCAATAGAGTTTTTTTGCGCAAAGTAATTTCTATCTAGCAGATGTTTGTACGAAACACTTCGTGTGCACGCAAGTTTAAAATCTACTAACCGTGGATTTGGCGCAATTCGATTTTTCGATTGCAGGCTCGCGAACCTTCGAGAGCGAGCTGCATTGCATTATCGTGCGAATCAACTTCGACAATCCAAAACCCAATCATGAACTCTTCAGTGGGATTGATTAATCCGTCGACAATAGTTACATCTTCGGTGCGTGCATCAATACTTTTGGCGAGTTCAGGTTCATACAAACCATGAGCCACAATTCGCTGGCCTGCTGCCTGCATCTTTTCGTTGAAGGCATCAATTCGAAGCTCTTCATCAGGCGATGCTTGTGCGGCTCCTGAATTAATAACTGACATCAAATAGCGCATGTGACAACGCTAGCGAAATAGTTATATCAATGTGCTTGCTATCAAGCAATGTATGCCATGGTTGACCTATGTGCCTTTCGCCAGAAGTTGATATCGCAGCAGCAATCGTTACAGGCACGGTTGCGGTTGATACTTTGCGCCGAAATCACAACCCGGACGCGCGTCTACTGGCATCTATTCCAGCAATCTTTGCTTTTCACAATGTTGTTTCAGCATTGATGTGGTGGGGGCTGCTTGGAAAGACAAGTGACTCGATTGCCGGTCCTGCCACTTGGATCTATGAATTCATCGCCTTTGTGTTGTGGCCGATTTATGTTCCGTTAGCCGTTCGGAAAATGGAAACAAACTCGACTCGAATAAGTTTGATTACCGGTGTGCTCGTTCTTGGCCTAATCAATTCCAGTTGGCATATGTGGCGACTTGTCTCTGGCGATATCGCCGCGCATGCACACGACATGTACATCCGCTTTAACTACCCACCGGATCCAACTGTGATTGGGGCGTTCTACATAATCGCCACGTGCGGCGTGACAATGTTCTCCAGCCACAAGGAACTTGTTTACTGGGGAATCGCAAACGCGTTTGTTGTTGTAGTTTTGGGGTTGTGGACTGCGAATGGCCTACCATCAATTTGGTGCTGGTATGCGGCAATCACGAGCGTGTATCTCAATGTATTTATTCGCCGACACGATCGTCAACGCCGACAACTCGCGGACTAAATTGCACTGTAGAAAACCTTTAGCGCAAATCTGCAAAATCTACGACTCTTGAACATTTAACGTCATACAGTTTTGTCATGGAACCAAAGAAGCCTTGGCATACCAGCGTATACGTAATGATTACAGGTGTAGTAATCGTCTTCTCACCAATTGCGATTGCGTTGTTGGGATCTTTTCGCAGCGGTGCGTCAATGTGGAATGAAAGCGAAGGCTCTGGCGCTGCCCTCTGGTTAATGTTTTTAACAGCACCGATTGGTGGAATAACTGCGCTTGTGGGATTCATTTGGTGGGTTGCATCAAAATCAAGCGGTCCACCGCAAAACTGATTATTTGTTTTCGCTCTGCGACAGCACTTCTAAGACGTTTTGTATGCGCGACGTTCGCTCTTTGGGATCGGATGTTTCTACGACGTGCTTGACGTGGAGATATTGAATGTGCTCCGACAGAGAATCGAACTTCGCTTTGAGATGAGGTGCATCAGACAATGCCTCACGCAGGTCGTCTGGCAAATACACCAAGGGCCCTTTCTTAAAGACCCCCGTCATGTAATCAAAGTTGATTACATTTTGAGTTTAATGAAGACGTGTTGTTTTTCGCGAACTTAGAATTCCGACAAAACGGGTATCGATTCAAAAATGATGGGTTGCCCCAGCGCAAATTAATAAATCAATTTTTCTACCTATAACGAAGGCGCATCAACACTGCAGTCCAGAGCAGACGTACTTCGGCGTCCTGGGGTTATTTTTCCAACTGGACATGCTGTCTGCATGACTGCGCCTGATGTATTCACATAGAAACCAATTTCGGCTTCGCTGCATTGTGAGTTTCCTATGCTGTTCGAATAAGTTCCTAGTGAACAGCGGACGGCAGCTGTAGCACCATTGCCATCTGTCAATTGTCCGTACGCAAAACTTCCAGCTGGAGCTGACAAACATTCAGTGCCATTGCTTGAACTTTGATACATTCCCGCAGGACACGCTAACTGATTTGTGGAGCGTGCGAATGGTACGAAATATCCAGGATCGGCGTCACGACAAAAGGCCTTACCAAAATCGGGCTGGTACTTGCCCGCAGCGCAACTGGTTACTGAAGTCTGGCCGGTAAGTGATACGTAAGTTCCTGGTTCCGCAAGCGCACAGTTGGAAGAGCCGCGCCCACTTGTGTATCTGCCTCGTGGACAAGCTGTCTGTGTAGTGCTCGCCATGCTTGGAACAAAATATCCAGCTGATGCTTGAATGCAAGTTTTTTGTCCAGCGTTTGGTTGGTATGAACCCAAAATGCACTTAAGCGCAGAAATCATTCCCTTAGCATTTGTGAAGTATCCCTTGGCTGCCTTGGTTTGAGTCTTTGACGCCACATCTTTACTGATGTAACCAAGTCCCGCCTGCGTACACGATTGCTTCGCAGTCCACGTTCCAGTTGCTGAGTAACTTCCGGGTGCACACTTCACACCCGCCGGCTTGCCGATCGTCAAAGTGTCAATGCTCCCCACCAATTCCGGAGTGCTGGAGATACTGAGTGCTGTTACATAAAGTTCCATCGAGTAGACACCAGGTTTAAAAGCACCTGACGAATAGCTTGTCGCCAACGTTGTCCGAGCAAAGTTACTTACCTCGGTCGAAGGGACAATATTTGGCGAAGTTGGAATTGCAAGGTAGCTCAGATTCGATAAGCCAAGCTTGAATGCCCACTCAACATTTGTTGATGCGTTTTCGTTTGTATTGACATCCCACTCTGATTGCAAGACGCGATTTCCGGTCGTGTCGTAAAACTTTGCTGTGAATCGGTAAAGCTCCCAGCGACCAAGAGAAGGCGCAGTTACTGTAATTGGTAAATACCAGTTACTTGATGCTTTGAGATCAACTTTTTGATCATTGACCGGTGCTGTCATCGAGAAAGTATTCGGCGTGGCTTGAACTGGCGAGGCGGCACTCACAAGTGAAGCTAGGAAAAGTGACATGGCAGCGCTCAAAATTGAAAACTTTTGCGGTTTGTTGCGAGATGACATTTTGACTCCGACTTTTGGGCTTGGCATTGAGCCTAGTGCGGTTGCTGGGAAATCCCTATAGAAAAGCGTTCAATATGTTTTCGTTTAGCACCATGATTGAACTATGGGCGTATCACCAGGATTGCGAGTCGAAGTTGAAGCATGGATGGCTCAGGATCCAGATGAAGTCACTCGCGGCGAATTGTCCGAATTACTATCTGCTGAATCAACTGAAGCGGAGTTAGAACTCAAAGACGCATTCCGAGCGCCTCTTGAGTTCGGCACTGCCGGGCTTCGCGGCAAACTTGGGGGCGGTCCGAACCGAATGAATCGTGTGGTTGTGATTCAGGCTGCTGCTGGATTAGCGGAATACCTCACGAATCAAGGCTTGGTCGGGCAGTCAGTTGTTATCGGCTACGACGGTCGCTTTAACAGTGAAGTGTTTGCACAAGACACTGCCCAAGTGTTGGCGGCGGCAGGCTTTGCTCCAATGATTTTCGATCACGTTGTGCCGACTCCAGTTCTTGCTTTTGCCATTCGTGATTTAGGAACGTGCGCAGGTGTGATGGTGACGGCAAGTCATAACCCACCACAAGACAATGGTTACAAGGTGTACCTCGGCGATGGGCGACAGATTGTGCCGCCAGCAGACAAAGAAATATCGGATTGCATTCGAAAGGTTACGGATGTCCGTCAAGTTTCAATGAAAGACGCCAGCACAATTGTTGCCGCCGATGTTGAAGAACGTTACATCGCTTCATTGGCGAATGTGATTCATGCCGGTCCAACCACAGCGCAACAACGCGGTGACATCGTTAGCGTGTATACCGCTATGCATGGTGTTGGCTGGAATTCGGTGCACGAAGCATGTGTGAGTTCAGACTTCAAAGAACCAAATGCTGTGCCCGAACAACGCGATCCTGATCCACGATTCCCTACTGTGGCGTTCCCTAACCCAGAAGAAAAAGGTGCTCTTGATTTGTCCATCGCAATGGCGAATCAAACTCACGCTGACATCTTGATTGCTAATGATCCGGACGCCGATCGTCTGGCAGTTGCTTTGCCGCTTGCAAATGGCGAATGGAAAACGTTGCACGGTGATCAGGTTGGCTCATTGCTTGCATGGTGGGTCATTGAACGAGCACGTCGAACCAATACAAAGCTCGTAGGTACGTTTGCCAATTCAATCGTCTCTTCGATGCTGATGGAACAAATTGCCAAAAGCGCCGGCTTGAAATACGAAAACACATTGACCGGATTCAAATGGGTTTCCCGTGTTCCGAATTTGATCTACGGGTACGAAGAGGCTCTCGGCTATTGCGTGAATCCAGAATTCGTCGGAGATAAAGACGGAGTTTCCGCTGCAACGTTCATCTTGGAAATGGCGGCTGCGCTAAAAGATGAAGGTCGAACTTTGTGGAGTGTGTTGGATGAATTAGCACTGCAATTTGGACTACACGCTTCGGATCAAGTGTCGGTGAAAGTCAATGACTTATCGCAAGTTGCAAATGTCATGAATGGACTACGTACAAATCCTCCACAGGAATTTGGCGACATGAACGTTGCTCAAGTTTTTGACCTTGCCAAAAGTGAAACTGGGTTACCACCAACTGATGGCGTGATATTTATGTTGCAAGGTAACGACGAAGTAACTAAAGCCAGAGTCATTGTTCGACCGAGTGGAACTGAACCAAAGATTAAGTGCTATCTCGAAGTCGTATGCCCTAATGAGGATCTAACGCTTGCCGGAGCATCGGCACGAAAAGCGTTAGATGCTCTTGCGGCAGATGCTAAGCCACTGCTTTCTTAATCGTCTTCGCGATTAACCAATTCCGGTGAGAAAGCTGGAACGCAAATAGCAACGTAGTGTGCATCTTCGCGAGTTAAGTAACGAACACGTTCGCCTGCACGCGTGATGAGTCCCTGTCCAGCGTCAACGGTTGTAGTTCCGCCGTCGTGCTCGACATCTATTGCGCCTGAAATCACGATTGTGAATTCATCGAATTCTGGAGTTTGCGCTGGCTCGCTCCATCCTGCAGGCGCGTGCATGACAGCAACTGAAACTTTACTGTCACCGGTGCGAACGCCACCAACATATTCCTCAATGGTCTTCCCACCAGGAACGGGAATGAGTGTTGCTTCGGCAATCAATTCAGGCATGAGTTCACCCTATTGGACTTCACGCGAATTAGGTGGACACGTATTACACAATTCGATCGATGATGAGAGGCAATCGGTCAGTGGCCTTCTGGCCAATGGCGAATCCTGGTATCAAGGCTTCGAGTGCCAATGGCAAACGTGATTCATCATCGGTGTGCAATGTAAACAGCTTTTGGCCTTGAGTAACTGGCTCACCAAAGCCAACATGCCACTCGATACCAGCGCCTGCTTGAACGACATCTTCTTTACGGGCACGACCTGCACCAAGTCGCCATGAAGCCACACCGACACTCAAAGCATCGAGTCGAGCCAGAACGCCGTCTGACTCTGCAAGAACATCATGAGTATGTTTCGCTGTTGGAAGTGCGGCGTTAATGTCCCCACCCTGTGCAGAGATCATGGCATTCCATACATCCATGGCTTTGCCGTTCTTTAAAACTTCAGCTGGGTCGGCCGTAGTTGGGGCTCCCGACGCATCGAGCATTTCGCGAGCCAGCGTAATGGTTAGTTCAACAACATCTGATGGTCCGCCACCGGCAAGTACTTCGAGTGACTCACGAACTTCGAGTGCATTGCCTGCAGTACGACCTAGCGGAACATCCATCGCTGTGAGAAGTGCTCGAGTATTTACTCCAGCATCATTGCCAATTGCAACCATAGTTGTTGCAAGCTCGCGGGCCTGCTCAACGTTCTTCATGAAAGCACCGGAACCGACTTTGACATCGAGTACGAGGGCCTTCGTACCTTCGGCAATCTTCTTGCTCATGATGGATGCCGAGATTAGAGGAATGGATTCAACTGTCGCAGTCACATCACGCAGGGCATAGATGCGACGATCCGCGGGAGCAAGATGCTCGCTCGCAGCGCAAATGACAGCACCGCACTTATCCAAAACGTCGAACATTTCTTCGTTGGATAACTTTGCGCGCCAACCTGGAATTGATTCCAATTTGTCTAACGTGCCACCGGTATGACCAAGCCCACGACCAGAAAGCTGCGGAACACTCACACCACATGCGGCAACAACTGGAGCGAGCGGCAAAGTGATTTTGTCACCGACGCCACCAGTTGAATGTTTGTCTGCCGTAGGACGATTTAACTTGGACCAATCCATTCGATCGCCAGAATTGATGTACGCATTTGTCCAACGGACGATTTCGCGTCGATTCATGCCGTTGAGCAAAACTGCCATCGCCATCGCGCTCATCTGTTCTTCGGCGATGACATTGCGCATGTAGGCATCAATGAACCAGTCGATTTGTGAGTCGCTGAGTTCGAGTCTGTCGCGCTTGGCTGCAATAACTTCGGCGGGGGCAAATGGTTCGGTCATGGGGAAGTGAACCTTTCTCGCTACTTTCGTTCGATCAGATCATCTGGGCCGAAAGCATCCGGCAAGATTTCGCTCATTGGCTTAATGCCGCTGACGGAATCAAGTAGGCATTCCGCACCGCCGTGTTCCCACAACAGTTGACGACAACGACCACATGGCATGAGTGCATTGCCGTGCGCATCGACGCAGGCGACTGCAATGAGTCGACCGCCGCCGCTGAGGATCAGATTCGACACCAAACCGCATTCAGCACATAGGCCAATTCCATATGATGCATTTTCAACATTGCATCCTGTGACAATGCGACCATCATCAACGAGTGCTGCAACACCGACTGGAAAGTTCGAATACGGTGCGTATGCGCTGCGCATCGCAGTTGTTGCAGCCTCACGCAACACTGGCCAATCGATTGTCATTAGTGACCTTCTCCCTTGCGGAATGGCACACCATCAGCTGCCGGTGGTCGCAAGTTCTGTGACGCAGTTGCGAGTACAAGAAGTGTGGTGATGTACGGAGCTACTTGAGCAACTTCTGGTGGGAAGTTTGATGCGGCCATAAAGCCACCGACCATAACGCCACCAAGAAGCAAGAAACCCACGCCAGTGTTGCGACGCTTTGAACGAAGCATGACACCAGCAATCACAAAGAGAACAAGTGCACCAAGCAGAATCAGGCCGCGCACATTCTTGTTGTCACTGTCAATCAATCGCAAGGTATCGATGTAACCAAACATGATTGCGCCAGCCCCTGTGCCACCTGGACGCCAGTTGCCAAAGATCATGGTCGCCAAACCGATAAAGCCTCGACCGGCGGTTTGACCGTTGCGGTAAATCGTTGCCGTGATCGACAAATAGGCACCACCAAGACCGGCAAGTAAACCACTGAATGTGACAGCCATGTACTTGTAACGATTGACATTCACGCCGAGTGAATCGGCAGCCCATGGATTTTCACCAGCGCTACGTAGGCGCAATCCAAATCGCGTCTTCCATAGCAACCAAGCCGAGAACACGAACAGGCCAACTGTTGCAATAGTGAGAATCGAGAGTTGATAGAAGATGCCACCGACAACGCCAGCGATATCGCTAATCAGGAAAATTCCTTTGTCATGCAATGTAGACATCGGCCCCGAGATTGCCGAGATCGTGAATGTTGGAAGTGAACCTGTAATCGGAGGTGACTGTGCCTGACCACCACCAACAACATCGGTGAACAACAAAATTGCAAGGAACTTTGTCAGACCTGTTGCAAGCAAGTTCACGGCCGTACCCGCGATGATTTGATCGACGCCGAACGTTACTGATGCAACTGCAAGCAGTAATCCGCCGAAGGCGCCAAGCACGATGCCAGCAACAAGACCAGCCCATGCTCCCCATTGGTATCCAGCCCAGCCGGCACCAAAGGTTCCAAGAATCATCATTCCTTCGAGGCCAATGTTTACGACGCCAGCGCGCTCTGACCAAATACCAGCGAGACCCGCAAGTGCAATTGGCACTGCAAATCCGAGAGTTTGTGAGACCGTGTCGGCACTTGTCAGATCCGGGTTATGAGTGAACGTGCGAGTGATTGACAGGATGGCAATCGATACGCCAAAGATGCTGAGTAGTCGCTGTTGTTTCATGATGTTCATGCGCTGACTCCTTGTGCTTCAAGTGCGCGGGCGACTCGAGTTTGCTCCGTCGTTAACTGTCGACGTCGCACAATCTCGTAGGAAATCACAACCACGATGACAATCAAGCCCTGCATGATTGTGGTGATTTCACGCGGTACACCTTCGAGAATCAGCTGGCCGCTTGATACGTCAAGGAATGCCCACAACAACGCACCAACTGCAATACCAACTGGGTTATTGCGACCAAGCAATGCAATCGCGATACCAGTGAAACCCCAATCGGTTGGGAAGTTCAGGTTGTATGAACCAGCTTCACCTAGCAAGTAAGGCAATCCAACCAAGCCGGCAAGTCCACCGGAAATCAACATCGTGATCATCGTCATGCGCTTGGCATCGATACCGCTTGTGCGAGCTGCAGTCGCGCTGTGTCCCGTTGCACGGAGGTCGTAACCAAAGCGCGTGCGGTTCAAAATGAACCAGTAAGCGATACCGATGGCGATTGAGACAAAGAAGAAGCCGTAAATTTTTGTGTCTTTATCGAGCAAGGCAAGACCGCGCAACATGCCCGACTCTGCAATTTCTTTTGTGCCACGAACGTTAAGGCTGGTTTCGTGACCGATGCTGGTGCGAACAATGAGGTAACTGATGATGGCAATAGCGATGAAGTTCAACATGATGGTTGAAATAACTTCACTGACA
>JALQVI010000042.1:0-2063 GCA_023260395.1 Candidatus Nanopelagicales bacterium | reverse complement strand
CAACCATGGCAACAACAATTGTCACGATGACCGATGGAATCTTTGGCAACGTCAGCGAACCGGCGACCGCACCTGCTGCAACTGCACCGAGGACGTATTGACCATTGACGCCGATGTTGAACAAGTTCATTTTGAATCCGATAGCAACTGCAAGAGCGCTGAGGAAATACGTTGTTGCCAAATTCAAAATCAAAGTCATCGCACGTGGTGATGTTCCGTAGCGAATCATCGACGAGAAAACTTCAGTGACGTTTGCATGAATTGCCAACAAAATTGCTGCTGTTGCCGCGATTGAAATCACAACACCAAGCAATGGGGCAATCAAACTGGTGCCGATTCGACGAAGGTTCATGCTGACACCTTTCCTGCACCGGTCATCGCGGTACCAAGTTGTTCAGGGGTGACGGTTGCGGGGTTTGCATCGGCAACGAAAGCGCCGCGCAAGAGAACTTTGATGGTGTCACTCAATCCAATGAGTTCATCGAGGTCTGCTGAAATTAAAAGAACGGCCAGTCCGGCTTCACGCGCATGTCGCAGATGATCCCAAATAGCGGCTTGTGCACCTACGTCGATACCTCGAGTTGGATGCGCAGCGATGAGCAACTTTGGCTCGCCGGACATTTCCCGACCCACGATGAGCTTTTGCTGATTGCCACCAGAAAGTGCACTAGCAAGCACATCAATACCCGGCGTACGAACATCAAACTCTTGAACGATTCGCTTGGTGTCATCTTTTGCATCGCCTGGGGTTAGCAGGAAACCGTTTGAATTTGGCGGAAGCGTTTGATGACCAAGCATGCGGTTTTCCCACAACGGCGCAGTCAACAACAATGCCTGACGTTGACGATCTTCGGGAATGAATCCGATGCCAAGCTCGCGACGATTACGTGTTGTCTCGTTGCTGATGTCTTGTCCCTTGAACACGACTGTGCCGGTTGAGTCATTTAAGCCCATCAACGCGTCGAGAATTTCGGCCTGCCCGTTACCTTCAACACCTGCGATGCCCAAGATTTCGCCGGAACGAATCTGGAACGAAATGTTATCTACGATTGCCTTGCCACCAGGTGCAAGCACTGACAAGTTGTCGACATCTAAAACCACTTCGTCGCGAATTGTGTCACCGCGAGTTTCAGGTGTCGGCAATTCCGAACCGACCATCATCACAGCAAGGTCTTGCGCTGATACTTCTTGTGTATGCGGATTGACTGAACCAACAGTTGTGCCACGACGGATGACAGTAATTTCATCAGCGATGGAAAGCACTTCATCAAGTTTGTGGCTGATGAAGATGATGGTGTTGCCGGCCTTTTTGAGGTCGCGCAAGGTGTCGAAAAGTTCATTGACTTCATGTGGAACAAGAACAGCGGTTGGTTCATCAAGAATCAGAATCTTTGCACCGCGGTAGAGCACTTTAATAATTTCAATGCGTTGACGATCGCCAACGCCAAGATCTGCAACGAGCGCATCGGGGTTAACTTCAAGCCCATTCTCAGAAGAGATAGCTGCGATGTCAGCGCGGGCTTTTGCAAAATCCAGCGCCATGCCTTTACGAGGTTCGCTGCCCAGCACAATGTTTTCAACGACCGTGAAGTTGTCGGCAAGCATGAAGTGCTGGTGCACCATGCCGATTCCGGCTTCGATGGCATCCGACGGTGAATTGAACGACAGCACATTGCCGTTGATTGAGATCGTTCCTTCGTCCTGCTTTTGCATGCCGTAAAGAATCTTCATCAACGTGGATTTTCCGGCACCGTTTTCACCAACGATGGCATGAACAGTGCCCGGGGCTACCTTGAGATTGATGTCGCTGTTGGCAATAACTCCAGGGAATCGTTTCCAAATTCCCTTAAGTTCAACAGCAGCTGCGTTTTCACTCATCGAGCTTCACTTCCTTGTGCGTCCTTCGTTAACTAACTTACGGCTAAATGACATAAAAAGTGAGGCTCGGGTAGGAATAAATCCCACCCGAGCCTCGTAGCTCGTACTTAACGACTACTTGGTTGCAACCGTTACAGTTCCAGCCTTGATGTCTGCAGCAGCCTTATCAGCAGCAGCCTTGTAAG
>JALQVI010000041.1 GCA_023260395.1 Candidatus Nanopelagicales bacterium | reverse complement strand
CAACGACGCAGTGACAGTTCGCGCACAGGAATCTGGAAGCGATGCAACAACTGAGGTTGTCGATGTTGCAACCTTGCTACTTGATCGACTTTCAAAGCCCGAATAGAACTCAAGAAAAATGGAGCCTCACTCGTTTTGAGTGAGGCTCCATTTTTTAGGTTCTTAGTCCGTGATGTTTGTGCGATGGAAATTCGCATGAGAGCGGCTTGGTGTTGGACCACGCTGCCCTTGGTAGCGCGAACCGTACACGCTTGAACCATATGGATGCTCAGCTTCGGAAGTCATGCGGAAGAAACACACTTGACCAATCTTCATTCCCGGCCACAACAAGATCGGAAGCGTTGCCACGTTTGCAAGTTCCAAAGTCACGTGACCCGAAAAACCAGGGTCAATGAAGCCAGCAGTTGAGTGTGTCAAGAGGCCAAGACGTCCCAAGCTGGACTTTCCTTCGAGGCGAGCAGCCACATCCGTTGGCAATGACACAACTTCAAAGGTGCTGCCCAAAACAAATTCGCCTGGGTGCAATACAAACGGTTCACCGGATTCGGTTGACACTTCGCGAGTGAGGTCAGCCTGCTCGACCGAAGGATCAATGTGTGGGTATTTGTGGTTTTCGAACACGCGGAAAAAGCGGTCCAAACGTACGTCGATACTGGACGGCTGAACCATCGCAGGGTCGTAAGGATCGATGCCTACGCGGCCCGATTCGATTTCAGCTTTAATGTCGCGGTCAGAAAGTAGCACGCCTCAAGATTACCGATAACAGGAATCGAATCTTCATAAGAGGTAGGAATTTCCACATTTTGCTGCATTTTTGAGCACATTCATGCACCAAACTCTGCATTTGAAGTCGAGTTCACAGCTATCGAGAAATTTGCGCCCTTAGCCACCATTAGTTCGTTTGCTCAACTCTTCGATATGAGCCGTATAGCCGAGTACTTGGCTGCCGCCGTGTGCTTTAGCTCCGTACAGAGCTTCATCAGCTTTTGCCAAAATGGCGTCGAGAGCTTCGTCGTGCTCCCATGGCGCAACGCCTGCCGACACTCGAGCTTCGATTTCGATTCCATCTGTAATGATCGGCGTGCTGTGCACTGCTTCAATTACACGCTCAACGACTTTAACTGCCTGTGTCTCTTCTAAGGCGAGAATTGCAACAAACTCGTCGCCACCCCATCGACCAAAAATGTCGTCTTGATTAAAGTTGGCTGCAATACGAGAAGTAATTGTTTTGACGTAAACATCGCCGACTTTATGGCCGAGCGAATCATTGATTTTTTTCAATCCATCTAAATCGAACATTACGACAGAATGAAATTTCTTGTTTGCTTCTTCTAATGCTTGAGCCACACCTCGACGATTTTTTTGACCGGTTAACCAATCTGTTACGGCGACCTTTTCAACAACTTCTAATTCTGCGACTGCGCGAAGCACCTCGGTCAATTCGTCGTCCTTGCGCAACCGCAAATTCGAAATGGCTATGGCCAAAATAGAGAATGCAAGAACGACAAGAAACATAACATTTTCTTCTGAGTTCATTTCTGAACCCTCGTAAACGCAAAGAGTGCCGGTAACCACGAGAGTCAACGCCGCAATGAACGACACTTCCCGTGGTCTTCCAAATATTGCAGAAACAAGAGGAGCGGCCACCAAAAGACCCAGTACCGAAGTTCCTGAGGTACGAATCACTTCGATAGCAGCCACACCTGCAATCAGCACAATAGGAATTAACACATCAGTAGGCAGAAACTTGAAGGTCTCTCCGGCTAACTGCTGCGCGACCGAGGGTTCCTCGTCTTTAGCTCCCGTGGTTTTGAGGTAATTCATGAAAATACTTCAGTAATTACATCTGAATGTTTGCGGCTATCATCGACATCGATTCGCGCAAAATGCGTTGGATACGAATTTCACGCACAACCATAACCGAGAGTTCACGCAGAATTGTTCGCTCCCGTTCGTCCATTGCCGGCCGCGGTTTGAGGTCAATCAGGCATAAGGCACCAAGGTTGAACTCGCCATATTTCAATGGAGCACCTGCGTAATAGCGAATTCCTGGCTTATCCGTTACAAGTGGACTCTTACTAATTTCAGGATGCTCCAAAGTATTCGGTACTTCAAAAATGTCGTCCCCTGCGATTGTGAAATTGCATAACGCAAATTCACGTTTTTCTTCGGGACTGTTCAGACCAACACCAGTCATAAACCATTCACGGTCTTCGACAACTATCGACACATTCGCGATTGGGACATCGAAAATTGCATGGCATAAATTCACTATGCGATCAAGATTTTCGCCAGGTGTGGTGTCAAGAATCGATAAGTTTTTAACGAATTCAATTCGCTCGTCGTCATTTTCACTTACTGGATACTTCATCATTGTTAACCCGCCTGGTTCTGCGAAATGTATTCAGCAACTAGTAGTGGTTTAGTGAAATAGAAACCTTGGAAAGTGGTGAAACCAATTTTCGACAGTGTTTCAAAAACTTCCTTAGTCTCAACGCCTTCTACGACGTGATTTTTGCCTAGCACTCCAAGCATTTCAAAAATTAGTGCAAGTACCTTGGCCTTCTTTTCAGAATTTTCGACGTCAACCGTAAGTACTCGATCAATTTTTACGGTGTTGAAGTCGTAGTCAACAAGTAATGACATTCCGCTTAATCCCGTACCAAAATCATCAAGGGCAGTCGTATGACCCATCTCTCGGATGTGACGCATAAATAGGTTTGACACATCAATCGCCGGCATTGGAAATGTCTCAGTGAACTCAACAGTTAATGGATTCGCTGCTTTGCTCAACATCTCGAGAAGTTTTCCTCGACCTTCAACAGTTTCAATAAATGAATTGTGAATGTTAATCGAGCAATGTGTGTGTGTTTGTGCAGCGAGCTGGTTTGATGCCTCTACTAGTAGCTCGATTAATTCAGCTTGGGAAGCACTGTCCAGATTAGCAAAGAATTCAGCCGGATTGGCTGTGCCGTTTGGGCGAGCCAATAATTCACCACGCTTTGGTTGACCGTCACGGGTATCAAAATATGGCTGAATTGCAACATCGACTTTGACGCTATTCACAACTTTAGAAAACGCATCCATATCAACATGGTACGCGTCAGCGATGTCATAACTCGCTGCTGGACGCTCTTGAACAAACAAGTTTTATCTCCTTTCTCACTAAATTTCGTAAGGCGATAGCGCGTGCTACTTTCTCGCGTTTGGATGGATGCTTCGTGTCTCGGTACGACGATTTCGACTCGTAAACCAGTTCCCCGGATACAGCTTTGGGAAAAGCGACATGACGGCCAACACAACAAATATCAACGTGTTAACTGCCACAAATGCGGCAAGTACTTGAACAGGGCGACTGACCAAAATTTCAGGAGGTAATACGTTCATAGGTGCATTCATTAGTTCACATCCTTTTTGAGGTCATCTGGCGTATGTGCCTGGTCAATGTGACCCCAGCTTGCTTCACGGTTAAATGCAATGTCAATCAAGCCTTTAACAAAGACAGTGTTGAGAAACATGTCGTAGATCAATTCAGGAATTAGAAAGAACGCAAGGATGCGGCCTTTCCACCCTGCCGACCAGACCGACACCATTCGTTCAAGAATAAAAATTGATCCAACGCCTAACCAGAATGGGAACCACACCCAGTTATCAACGGCAAGAAAAGTTAGAAGCATCAACAGCAAAAACGAGGTCAACGCAATAGCGCTGTATCCCAAACCAAGCTGCTGTCCCCAATAACGCAATGTCGTGCGGGTAACGCCGTATTGGCCAACATTCTCGAGTGCACCACGTTGCCATCGCATACGTTGTGCCCACAATTCTTTACGCGTGGCCATCACTTCGGTGATCACGCCACATTCAGCAGGAGATTCCATCAAAGCACCCAGAGTTTTGAGCGCCATCGTGAGCTCGTTATCTTCGGTCAATGCGTGTGTGTCATAAACATCGCCTTGTACGCCCGGCAACATTGAGCCGCGACTCTCAGCAACAGTTTGAAGTGCACGCGCACGGAACATAGTTGATGTGCCAGTCAACACGAATACACGTCCCCGACGGCGCTTGAGCAATCGTCCGTATCGAACATATTCGTTTCGTTGTAATTGGCCGATGATGCCACTGCCTGGTTCGCCATAGAAAACGCCACCGATGGCAGAGAGGCCGCGGTCATTTTCAAAGCGACGAACAGCTGCTGCAATGAACCCTTTATCAAGGACCGTATCTGCATCAAGCACCATGACAACGTCATTATTCTTGAGTCCCGGAAGCATCGCCTTGAGAACTTGGTTCAGTGCACCAGCCTTCTTTTGGGTGTTGCCGACTGTCTCATAAATTTCTACGCCTTCACCTCGCGCCAATTCCGCAGTTGCGT
Source organism: Candidatus Nanopelagicales bacterium (assembly GCA_023260395.1). Classification (GTDB taxonomy): domain Bacteria; phylum Actinomycetota; class Actinomycetes; order S36-B12; family UBA5976; genus UBA5976. The sequence continues at coordinate 8,346 of JALQVI010000041.1, read as the reverse complement.
CCGTTGAATTGTCCGAAACCACAACGACGCGATCAATCTCGCGAAGCTGTGTACGAAGCTCAGTAATGCAATGCACGATGAGGTCGGCTTCGTTATGGGCCGGAATCAAGATTGTTAGTTTGATTGGCCCTGAATCATGACCGCGAGTGATGTCTGAAATTACTCGTGGTGAAAGTGGGTAAGTCGATGCCTCAAGTGAGCGACGTGCACGATTTGAAGCGCGAATTTCCACTGTGGCAATAAATGCTGCAGCGAGCAAAGCAAGAATCGTTGCAATAAAGATGAGGTACGCAGGTGGAATGCTCGCGTCAAATAAGTAACCGAAAGGTCCACGGTTCACACTCGTTGGATCGCCCAGTGGCGGCAATGGTGTTTGCGCTACGAGGGTGACATAGACCAGCACGGAGATGGACAGGACCAACAAACTTATCAGCCCGATTGCAGGAAGAACTTTATTGCGTTGCATATTTCTTACAGTAGTCTCACAAATTGTAAAATTTGAGGGGTTTCCCTGTACGAATTATCACTAATAGTCCAACTTTTCATGCATAAAAAGTTGCATATGAACAACTATATGCACATCTAATTGTTGCTTTTAACGAATTTCGCCTGCATAAAGTAACGCGCCTATGAATAACGCATCAACCGTTCAGTTGTTCAGTATTACTTTCGAACAAGTGGAATGACTTTAAGGCCGGCCGCGTCAAGAACAATGACTAACTGATCGTCACTTGAACTCGTTATCGCAGCCACTACATCGCTAACTGACCACGACAAACCCTCACCATCAGCACGAGTCCACAACGTAACCCGTGCTCCAGTAGCTTCACGAATCTCGTGCGCAATCTGCTTATCTGCAGGTCCAATAAGAACCACCGACTTTGATGGCGACCCAAAGGAAACATCTACGGTGCGCTCGTGACGATAAATCGACCAGTGGTAACTCGCAATGATTGCAGTGCTTACCAGGACACCGATTACATAACGCAGGTCACGCAAAGTGGAAGAGCCGAATTCGCCTGTCAAGAAATCATTGAATAGTTGGTAAACACCGACAATCAAAGAAATGATTGCGGCGATACCGCCAATGCCAAACAGCAAGAATAGGTAAATACGTCGAGTAATCGAAGCAAGTTCAACCTCGGGTGATTGCTTGACTAGCGATTGAATGTTTCTCCAATAGATCACCCAGACCGGGCCTCCGACAACAATGAGTGTCGCGGCTGACAAGAATGAATTGATTGCCGATCCGCCAACAATCAGTGTTGATTGAATTGTGGCTTCGAGCATTGCAATCAAAATCATTGAAAGACCCACCGCGCTTGCAATCAGACCAATCCCCGAAATGATGTAGTCGTATATCCGATTAACTTCGGTACGGGAGGTCGAACCAGCCAGCAAGCTCTTGTGATACCACCAGGCCAGTAGTCCGACAATAACTACACCAGTTGAACTTGGCACTCCACTGAAGTGATCGCGAGCTAGAACGGCTGATGGCTCGCCAATGAACCAAACTGCTGTTTGATACAGAGTGATACTTGCCGCAACAACAGACATGACAAGGCCGCCACCGACACCCGCAATAAGGACGTAGGCATTCCACAAATTGTTGCGCTCAGATTTGCGAGTTGTGCGATACCAATACTGCATCCACACCAAGCCGCCGACAAGAACAACTACTAGAGAATTAACAATGTCGTGCGAACTCGACGTGACAAGAACATCGCTATTCATGCCTGTTAACTGCGTGATAGTTGCACTAATAACACCAACAAGCCCAACGATGGAAGCTATATAACCCACTAAAGAACCGAGCAAAAAACTCACTTGTAAGTTACGAGCAAGAATTGTGCGATTACCGATTACCCAAAGGGCAATCCACATACCAGTCCATATCAAGGCATTAGAGAACGTCTGACCATCAAAGGCATTGGCGCTTGCGATATTTCGAAGCAATTCGATAGTGCTCGACAATCCTATAATCAGCGAAATCAACGTTGCGACAGTGACGAACAGTGCTGCCATCGGTTCTTTTGCACGATGTGCATCAGCCTGAAATCCTTTGCGAGTCCACAATCCAATACCCGCGAGCAGCGGTAAACCTACGATGACGAATGAGAGATTCCGAGCAAGTGATGCGTCGTCGGCAAGCACCATTGCTGACGGGTTAATTAAACGGCCAAGTAAACCAGCAAGTCCATTTGCGACGATAACCATCAAAGCGAGTAGCAAGGCGTACTGGAAGAAATTACGCAACGAGCCGGCGCCTTGATTCTTGGAACTAGCCGATGAAATTTTGCGAATACCAAGCACAACCAACACCACTAGGGCAATTGGGATGAGCATGGAAAAGACTCCGATAATCATTACTTCACTCCTCCACATTCATACATTGGCCAAGGCATGCCAGAGATCAACCAACCATTCGCAGCCTTTACAAGGCGAATAGTGTGATCTTCGGTGAACGAACCGCCAAATGGATCACCGCTTGAATTTTCGATGCCGATTTTCACAACGGCGCTATTAGATGACTCTGAAGAACTCTTGAGACTGATCTTCACATCATTAGCGAAATATGCACGATCAAGATCGACAACGCGGCAATTGCCTTTAGGGTCGAGCCACTTTCCTGCTGTCTCGAAGTCACCGGCTACAACTGCGGCCAAATATGCCTGCACGGCGCCCTCAGGAGTAGTGCGATCAAGTTGCTTTGCAGGTTTATTTAATGCCACCGAAACGATAAGTGCCACAACTGCAATAGCCGCAACAACTATAAGAAGAACTTTGTTAGCTTTGTGATCGCTCATATTTTCAGGCTACGCCTGTTGTGGATTAATAACAATGAAATGAAATATTGAAACCAAGAATGAGGACTGGCACTCAGGAAGTAAGGGGCAGCGAAGCTTTAGACTAAAGACTCTTTTTACTTCGCTCTGATTTAGATGCCTGCGCATCGAATGAAAAGACTAAAGGCTCTTTTTACTTCGCTCTGATTTAGATGCCTGCGCATCTAAATCAGAGCCGCCTCGGGGATTTGAACCCCGGACCTACGCATTACGAGTGCGTTGCTCTACCCCTGAGCTAAGGCGGCCCGCGCTCCACAAGTGAGCGCTTAGACATTCTATTAGCGACACGGATTCTGACTAAATCCGATGCACCTTGGTATCGAACCCTCTAGATAGAGTCATTGTGTGAACCGACTTTCCCTGCAGCACATCCCAGCATTTATCGCACCACACCAAGGCGTTCTTAACCCTCAAGGCCTCTTAGAAGGCTTTGGTTCATGGGCGTTCATGGGCGCATGTGTCATTTTGTTTGTGGAATGTGGCATTTTGCTCGGCCTCATACTTCCTGGCGATTCTCTGCTCTTTATCGTTGGAATGCTCATCGCTAGTGGCTTTATTCAAACGCCGCTCATCATCGCAATTATTGCTTTGGCAATTAGCGCAATCACAGGAAACTTGCTGGGCTATTGGTTTGGCGCCAAAGCCGGGCCAGCACTTTTCAACCGACCTGACTCGAGAATCTTTAAGCAGGAATACGTGACCCAAACTCACGATTTCTTTGACAAGTACGGCAGCCGTTCCATTATCTTGGCTCGTTTTGTTCCGATTGTTCGATCATTAATTACAGGCCTAGCCGGCGTTGGTCGCATGGATTTCAAAGTATTTTCCACTTTCAGTGCCATCGGCGGCCTCCTATGGGTCACATCACTCACTCTTGCTGGCTACTACTTAGGCAACGTCACCTTTATCAAGGAACACATCGACTTCGTGGCCGTAGTCATCGTGCTCCTTAGCGTGATTCCTATCGGAGTCGAAGTTGCCCGCCGCAAACGTGCTTCTTGATTAGTCAGCAGAGACTGCGAGACACTTAGGTATGGCAAACATTCGCGTCATAGTTGTTGACGACCATGCGTTTACGCGTACGACGGTTTCCGACTCTTTGCGTATTCACGGCGTAGATGTCGTCGAGACGTGTGGCACGGCGAATGAAGCAATCCAAGGCGCTGCTGTTCACAACCCCGACGTCATGGTCATTGACCTCAATCTCGGCCAAGGCCCAAGTGGACTCGACCTTGCAACAGGATTGCGCAAACGTAATCCCCAACTGGGAATCGTTATTTTGACTTCGTATAGCGATCCTCGATTGATGGCTAACGATTTGCCGCCGCTACCTCCTGGCGCTTTGTATTTGGTCAAGCAAGACATTGTCGATACCGAAACGTTGGCCAAAGCAGTCACACGCGCCCATGAAAGCGCACGAAACACTCGCGGTCTTGGAAATCATGCAAAGCGCCTTGAACTCACAGATGGTCAAGTCGAAGTCTTACGTTTGATGTCCGAAGGGCTTTCAAATGGCGAGATTGCGCGTCGTCGAGGTGTCAAAGAAAAAGCCATCGAACAAACAATTTCTCGAATTGCAAAGCGGCTAGAACTTCCAGCGGGATCAGAGGTTAATCAACGAGCGCAACTCGTACGCTCATACTTTGAACTCACTGGCACTCAGCGTGTCTAGTCACCAAGTTACTTTGCGCGAACGACTCGGTGGTCGTTGGGCAATTTCACTACGTGCCTATTTATTGTCTGCGCCAATAGCAATCGCGCTTGGCGTTTTGGTTACCCCAGAATCGACTAACTCTTGGCCGCAATTCTTTTTGTGGACGCTTATTTCGATCGTTGCATTTCTCATTTCAGGTATCCCGCTTTATCTTGCACACAAAACTGTGATGAAAGATCGCACGACTAATCCAGTGCCCATTTGGCTGGTGTACCTCGTGGACATCGTTGCAGTGGAATTGCGAACCGGAGTCTTCGTATTTAGCATCGTGGTTTTTGACCTCGAGAACTCAACGCCGATTCCATTTCGTTTTGTCTCAGGTTTCTTGCTAGCACTCGCCTGGTACCCAGCAGTTACCTACGCACTTGATTCGTGGGATCGGTACGCGACAATGCGTAACCAACTCATTGCTGAACTAGTCGCAGATGAAATTGAAATCTTGAATCAAGAACAAGTTCTCGAAGTGCTTCGAGTGGGTCTTATTTCGGATATTTCCGCCCAAGTTGATTCTTCCGTACAACAAGCTAAAGAGACATTGTCATCCTTGCGTGATGCTGTCGCTATGGAGCACAGCGGTGACCAAACTATCGCAACGCTTAATCAAATCAATAACGATTCAATTCGTCGCCTAAGTAAGGAATTGTGGAATCAAAAAATCAGCACATCAAAGCTTCGTTTCATCGATTTAATGCGTGCGATTGCGACTACTCGGCCATTTCGCCCGGGGCTCTATTTGCCGGCTATCGGACTTTTAACATTTATTTTGCTTGCTCGCATCATTGGTGTACACAACGCATTCGTGATTGATTTCGTTTGGCTCACCTACGTCACAGTTATTGTGATGTTTGCAAATAGGCTTTGTGCCCGATTTTCGACTTTTGCATTTCGCATTTATTCAGTGTCTTTAGTGTTACTGGCATTGTCAGGACTTCTAACTTTTTCACTGGGCTTGCGTTTCGGTCTAAACCACGTTGAAAGTTTTAAGTGGTCAATTATGGCAACGCTTACTGCTGGATTCCTCATGCCATGGTTTAGTAGCGGCAACGGAATTACAGCGCATCGTTCAGCGGTACTTGAACATTTACGAACGTCAATTAATCAAGTCGAAATTCGCTCTTTAGCAATCAACGCAGAACGCGCGCAACTAAATAAACAAATCTCCACTTACTTGCACGGCACAGTACAAGCCAACATGTCTGCGGCTATTTTGCGACTTCAGCAAAGTATCGAAATCGGTGATCGAGAAGGCGCGACAAAGGCATTGATTGATGCACGCGAGGCGTTGAATCTTAAATGGGACACATCTCTAGGTACAAAGATTGATGACCTGCGTTCTTCGTTGCAAGACATCGCAGATGGTTGGCTGGGGTTGGTCGACATTGAAATAGACGTTCATCCCGGCGTACCTCAGATTTTTAACACGATGATCCACGATGTCGTCGTTGATGCCATTAACAATGCCGTCAGGCACGGTGAAGCTGAAAAAATTGCTGTCGTAGTTTCCCCTGAATCACTCGGTACATCCGTGGTCATTCAGAACAATGGTCACGAACTCGATGTGATTAAGCCTGGACTTGGCACCGAAACTCTCGACACGTATGCCCCAGGTAACTGGTCGCGCCAAACCTTAAGTAATGGGGATACCGAATTGCGCGTGCTCATTAAGCGCTAGCAACCGGCAGACCAAGACTTACCCGAACTGTTCTCCAGCTGCTTCTTCACGTGCAGCATGGAATGCTTCGTTTGTGCGCAACGGTGTTTCGCGCAGGAATAGCGACAAGATAAGCCCAATCAGGGTTACTGGCGCAGCTGCGATGAATACATCGTGGAATGCATGGACGAATGAATCAAATACTGCTGATTGAAGTTCAGGAGTAAAAGTCTTGATGACAGCTGAGTTGTTCTTCAATTCTTCAAAAGCCTGCGGCGTTGCCCCAACCAGAGCAGCTGGATTTGTCTGCTTCAAGTTATTAATCATTTCGGGCAAGTAGATTCCCAAACGATTTGAATAAATGGAGCCAAATAACGCAACACCGATTGTGCTTCCGATTGAACGGAAGAATGTGTTGGCACTTGTGGCTACACCGAGATCTTTGAAGTCCACTGCGTTTTGCAATGCAATAACGATTGTCTGCATCGACAAACCGAGACCTGCACCGATCATCAATTCATATACGGAAAGCTCAAGATACGAAGTATCAGAGCTGAGACGGGACAAAAGCAAGATGCCAAGAGTCACAAGTGATAAACCCATAATTGGGAAACGCTTGTAATGACCATGCTTTGAAATCTGCTTGCCACTTGCAATCGATGTAGCAACAATTCCGAGCATGAATGGGATGAGCTTTAAACCTGCGACGGTGGCCGAATCGCCCTTTACGAGCTGTAAGTACAGCGGCAACATAATGATTGCACCAAACATGCCGGCGCCAATAATGAAGCCGAGTGCTGATGTCAGCGAGAACGTGTGATTCTTAAACAGGTACAACGGCAAAATTGGTTCGACGGCGCGACGTTCTTGCAGCAAGAATGCAACTAAGAAAACTACAAACAGTCCAAGCGTCGAGAGCGTACGTGAATCCTGCCAGCCATCTTGTGGGCCATAAACCGAAACGCACATCAACAATGAGGTCACACCTAGAACCATCAGAATGGCACCTAGGTAATCAATTTTGTGTTCACGCTTTACGTGATGAATGTGAAGAGATGCTGAGGTTAGGAACAAAGCCAAGATTCCAAATGGCAAGTTGATGTAGAAAATCCAACGCCATCCCGCGATACCAAGCAGAGTGTGATGGTCAGAGAAGAATCCACCAAGTAGAGGTCCGGCAACTGATGAAATTCCCCAAACGCCACCGAAGTATCCCTGGTACTTTCCACGATCACGCGGCGGAATGACATCGCCAATGATGACGAAGGTCAGTGCCATCAAACCACCAGCACCCAGACCTTGAATGGCGCGGAAGCCAATGAGCTGTGCCATGTTTTGTGAAGCGCCAGCCAGAGCACTACCAATGAGGAACGTAATGATCGCAAACTGGAAAACCGGACGGCGACCGTAGAGGTCTGAAATTTTTCCATAGAGCGGAGTCGAGGCAGTCGAGGTCAACAAATAGGCCGTTACAACCCATGTGTAATGACTCAAACCATTGAAGTCTTCAACGATGCTCTTGAGCGCTGTTGACACAATTGTTTGGTCCAACGCGGCCAGCAACATACCGACCATGAGGCCACTCAAAACTCCAAGGATTTCCTTGTGTGAAAGTGGAGCCGGTGTTTGGTTTTCAGAAACTTCAGAAGACATAGTGTTCGCTCGATCTAGTTACGTGGGGATACCCAACTAGCGTAGCGACTACGACTAAGGGCCGTCGCTACAAACCGTTCCAGTAGGAGCTGTGCCGTTTAAGAAGTAGTTGTCTACATACTTATCGACACACTTAGAGCCTTGAAAATAAGCGGTATGTCCATCACCTGTGTAGGTCAGCAAGACGCCCGAAGCCAGTTGCTTTGCAAGGCTTTTGGCCCATGGATAAGGCGTTGCTGGGTCATTTACGGTACCAACGACCAAGATTGTTGGCGCGCCTTTGGCTGTGATTTTTTCAGGTTTTCCGGTAGCCGGAGCCTTCCAATAACTGCAACCTAGATTGCCCCATGCGAGATATTCGCCAAATGCAGGTGCTTGCTTTTTCCACGCTTTTGCTAATTTTTCGGTTTGCGTCAATGTCGCGCGATCCGGACGATCCAGACAATTAACCGCCATGATTGCGTCGTTGGAATTGTCCGTGT
>JALQVI010000040.1 GCA_023260395.1 Candidatus Nanopelagicales bacterium | reverse complement strand
GGATTCCCGTCACAACATCAATGGTGTCAAGGTTTCTTGACGATGAACAACCGAATGGTCCACATTATGGCCATTTTGGGCGTGAGATGTGTCACGCCACGTTATGTCAGAAAAACCCCATTGTCCTCAAACCATTTCCCCTATCTGCAGGCATGAGGCAAAATAGAGATGTAAGCATTCAACTTCCCTTTGCTCGTTAGGTTTAGTTTTGAGTTCAACTGATCGCGGTCGCCACAAGGCTGGTCGTCATGCAGCGCCCAAAAAGCCGCGCAATCTGAACAAGCACGCAGGTGCAGTGTTTGGTCTTGCCAGCGTGGGCACGGCAGCGATCACTGGCGCGAGCTCGGTTGCTCATCCAACAACTGCAAAGCCAGTCACGTTGGCTGACCCAGTTGAAATCAATCCAAAGTCTCCGACGTCAACGATTTATCAGGCCGCAAGCGCTCGCGCGCAGGCTGCGAGTCGTTCTGAAAACCGCACGTCACTTACAGATACTCAAAACATCAACGCTGCATCCAGCGAAGCTAACCCTGCTGATGATCCCAATGCGGTTATCGATACAACCCCAACGGTTGATACAGCTCAGCGCCGCGCACTTGCCGCTGTTGCTCCAACGAGCGATGGCCTTGCCGTCGTTGTTGATGAAGCTCAACAGCAAGCGGATGACCAAGCACAGCAACTTGTCAATCAGCAAAAAGCACAAGAAGCAGCTGCGGCTAAAGCTGCGGCCGACGCGCAAGCCATGGCTCGCGCTGCCGAAGAGGCTCGACTCATTGGCGTTAAAGAAGCTCCAATTCACGGCACCTACCATCTGACCGCTCGATTCGGTCAGCGTGGTTCGTTGTGGTCAAAGGGTTGGCACACTGGACTTGATTTCCAAGTACCGGTTGGTACTTCGGTTTACTCATGTGCCGGCGGAACTGTTATCTCGGCTGGCTGGGGCGGCGCTTACGGCAACCGCATTGAAATTCAGCATGCCGATGGCGTTGTGACGGCCTACAACCACTTGTCGCACATCATTACAAAAGTTGGCGACGTTGTCCTGCCGGGCGAGCTCATTGCTAAATCTGGAAACACCGGAAATACCACTGGACCTCACTTGCACCTCGAGGTCACAAAGAATGGTGTTCTAGAAAATCCAGCCACATGGCTTTGGGGCACTAACCGCTAATTACAGTTTTTCAACTGGCGCATAACGCAACAGCAGTCGCTTTTGACCTGCACTCTTGAAATCAATCGTCGCTTCCGCGCTGTCATTGTGTCCCGCAGTTGAAACTACGGTTCCCATTCCAAACTTGTCGTGCAGCACACGGTCGCCAACGTTGAGCACCATGACTTGCACATCGCGCTTTCGCGGACGATCAAATCCCCCACCCGATAGTCCAAGTGGTTTGGCTTCTTCGCCAAGTCGCTCCACGAAATCCTCTGGAATTTCGGCCAAGAATCGAGACTCAGGGTTGTAGTTCGGTTGGCCCCATGTTGATCGAGCCGAAGCACGAGTCAGATACAAGCGCTGCATCGCACGCGTCATACCTACGTAAGCAAGGCGACGCTCTTCTTCGAGTTCAGTTGCTGAGCCAAGAGCGCGCTGATGCGGAAAAACGCCGTCTTCCATACCAGTGACGAATACGACCGGGAATTCCAAACCTTTAGCGGTATGCAATGTCATCAACGTGACAACGCCTCCATGTGCATCATCCGTCGGGATTTCATCCGAGTCAGCAACGAGCGAAACGCGCTCCAAGAAATCTGACAACGTTGCAGCGCGTTCGTCTTCGTTTTCCGCTGGGAATTGCTCTTCGAATTCGCGCGTTACGTTTTCGAGTTCTGCAATGTTTTCGACGCGTACTTCATCCTGCGGATCACGGCTAGCAGTGAGCTCTTTGAGGTAGCCCGATGTTTCCATCGCCTTCATCAAAATTTCAGATGGACCAGCGCCAGAATCATCCATGGTGCGCAAATGATTGATCATTGTGTTGAACTCGGTGAGCGCAGTGGCCGATCGAGTAGCAAGTGCATGAATTTCCGGGACGCGATTCAACGCTTCGCTAAATGTAATTCGTTCCCGTCGAGCAAACATTTCCACGGCCTCTTCGGCCTTGTCGCCAATTCCACGGCGAGGAACATTCAAGATTCGGCGAACAGAGACATCATCAGCAGGGTTAGCGACTGCACGCAGATATGCCAACGCATCACGGATTTCCTTGCGCTCGTAGAAGCGCGTTCCACCGACGACCTTGTACGGAATGCCTTTTCGGATAAAAACTTCTTCGATGCTTCGCGACTGATTGTTCGTGCGGTAAATAATCGCAAAGTCTTTAAACGCATACTCGTTGTTATCAATGAGCTCGTCGATTGTGCGAACAATGTAGTCGGCTTCGTGATGTTCATCGGCCGCGGTGTAAATCGTGACCTTGGCGCCTTCGCCTTCGGCCGTCCACAATCTCTTCTTTGGACGGTTCACATTCTTTTCGATGACAGCGTTTGCGCTAGAAAGGATGTTTTGAGTTGAACGATAATTCTGTTCAAGAACAACTGTCGTTGCATTTTTGTAATCACGTTCGAATTCGACAATGTTACGAATGTTGGCGCCACGGAATGCGTAGATGCTCTGGTCCGAGTCGCCTACGACACAGAGTTCAGCTGGCTCCACGCCGTCGCTGCCATCACCAACGAGCTGGCGAACCAGCATGTATTGGGCATGGTTGGTGTCCTGGTATTCGTCGACCAACACGTGGCGGAATTTGCGATGGTAATACTCGGCAACATCAGGAAACGCCTGAAGCAACGCGACGGTATGACCGATGATGTCATCGAAATCCACAGCACTCGCGCGCATGAGACGTCGTTGATATTCTCCATACACTTCGGCAACAATTTCTTCCTGGGGAGTATTGGCACGAGAAACAGCAGTCTCGTGGTCAATCAATTCGTTCTTGAGGTTACTCACCGAAGACAACAGATATTTCGCACTGTAGGTCTTGATGTCGATGTTGTGATCCTTGGCAATCAAGGTCATCAATCGGACACTGTCCTGAGTGTCATAAATCGTGAAGTTGGATTTCAGACCAAGGCGATGCGCCTCGGTGCGAAGGATGCGAACACATGCCGAGTGGAATGTCGATACCCACATCACTCGAGCGCGCGGACCGACCATGTCAGCCACGCGTTCTTTCATTTCGCCCGCGGCCTTGTTGGTAAAGGTGATTGCCAAAATCTCGCCGGGCGATACATTGCGTTGCCCCAAAAGATAGGCAATTCGACGAGTAAGCACACGGGTTTTACCCGATCCAGCACCGGCAACCACCAATAGCGGAGTGCCCGCATGGGCTACTGCGCGACGTTGTGGTTCATTTAAATCTTCAAGGAGGTCCGCAGTCACTTAGACAGTCTAAGAGGGAGGTATGACGAAGCGTAGAGTTAGGTCTCGTGACTGATGCATTTTCCATTCCCGAGGGCGTGACCCGCGCCTTAGTTGTAACCGCTCATCCAGATGACGTTGACTTTGGAGCAGGTGGGACCATTGCGACATTGACCGATGCTGGCATCGAGGTCACGTATTGCATTTGCACCGACGGTGACGCTGGCGGCTTTGATGATGCGACAGACCGCAGCGCGATTCCAGGTATTCGTCGTGCCGAGCAAACTGCCGCCGCTGCGATTTGCGGCGTCACTGACGTACGTTTCCTTGGCTACAAAGACGGTTACCTCGAACCGACGCATGATGTGCAAAAAGATATTGTTCGAGTTATGCGACAGGTCCAGCCGCAATTGGTCATCACCCAGTCTCCCGAACGAAACTGGGAACGTTTGCCCGCCAGTCACCCAGACCATATGGCTGCAGGCGAAGCCACAACGCGCGCGCTCTACCCTGCTGTGCGCAACCCTTATGCCTATCCAGAGCTTCGCACGGACGAAGGACTTGAAGCGTGGACAGTTTCATGGCTGTGGCTCTTTACGACACATGAACCAAACCATTGGATTGATACCACCGACAAAATTGATCGCAAGATTTCAGCATTGCGTGAGCATCACAGTCAAACCTCTCACATGGACAATCTTGAAGAACTCATCCGCACGTGGGGTGGCATGCAAGCCGAAGCCGCAGGATTGCCCGAAGGCTCATTAGCCGAGGCATTTCGCCAAATCAAGCTTCCGGATTAATACTTAATTTCTTCACAATAAAAAGTTGGACCCCTATCGGAGTCCAACTTTTTATTTAGTCCAGATGTGGTGCGTGTGATTACTTTGTGTGAGGAGCCATGGCCACAATCAAGTTTGTGATGGTCAAGATTCCAGCAATCAACCAATACTTCTTGGTGTCGCCAGATGCACGCTTACCCAAGACAACCGTGACGAGAAGTGCGAGGGCTACCGAGAATTTGATTCCAACCCATGCCGACAGAAACTTGTCATCGGCAGACGCGGTTGCAAGTAGCAGTGGTCCTGTAACGACCTGCACGATTGCGCCGTAGAACTGAGTGGCATGAATGCCTTTAGTTTCCTTTGACATCTGGCTAAAGAAACCATGAAGGAGCGCAAGAATGCCACCCATGTGAACAGCGAATACGACGTAGAACAAAGCTTTGTTATCCATAACTTTTAGCGTAACTGCACGAGCGCACTATTCGCGCATTGATGAAACCTCGTTAGTCGAGTCGCCTATCGCAGCAACACATCACTGGAAATGGACGATTGTCCACTACTCCCACTCGATGGTGCCGGGTGGCTTACTCGTCACATCGAGGACTACGCGATTAACTTCACGCACTTCGTTCGTGATACGAGTAGAAATTTTAGCCAGCACGTCATACGGCAAACGTGTCCAGTCCGCGGTCATGGCATCTTCGCTAGATACCGGACGCAAAACAATTGGATGTCCATATGTACGACCATCGCCCTGGACACCAACGCTACGCACATCGGCGAGCAATACAACTGGGAACTGCCAGATGGATGAATCCAAGCCAGCCAGAGTCGTTTCTTCGCGAACGATTGCATCCGCAGCACGCAAGGTTTCCAAACGTTCGAAATCAACCGCGCCAACGATGCGAATGCCAAGGCCTGGGCCCGGGAATGGGTGACGCATCACCATGGCCTCGGGCAGGCCAAGTTCACGACCAACTGCTCGTACTTCGTCTTTAAATAATTCGCGCAGTGGCTCACACAATTCGAAATCAAGGTCGTCTGGCAAGCCGCCAACGTTGTGATGGCTCTTGATTGTTGCAGCTCCGGTGCCGCCGCCACTTTCAACGACGTCTGGGTACAGTGTGCCTTGGACGAGGAACTTGATTGGCTTGCCGTTTGCACCCGCAGCAGCCACAAGTTCCTTTTGAGCATCTTCGAATACACGAATGAAAAGTCGACCGATGGTCTTGCGCTTTTCTTCAGGATCGGTGACACCAGCAAGTTCAGCAAGGAAACGTTCCGACGCATCGACAACAACAAGCTTGATGCCAGTTGCAGCAACATAGTCGCGCTCAACTTGTTCGCGTTCACCCTTGCGCAGCAAACCATGATCCACAAAAACGCAGGTCAGGTTGTCGCCAACTGCTTTGTGAACCAGGGCGGCAGCAACCGCTGAATCAACGCCACCTGAAAGCCCACAAATAACTTGGGCATCGCCAATTTGAGTTTTGATACGAGCGACTTGCTCATCAACAATGCTCGCTGGCGTCCACGATGGAGAAAGCTTGGCAATGTCGTAAAGGAAGTGCTCGAGGACTGCTTGGCCGTAAGTCGAGTGCATAACTTCTGGGTGATACTGCACTCCGGCAAAGCCGCGTTCAACATTTTCAAATGCTGCGACAGATGCACCAGGAGTAGATGCCGAAACAACGAATCCCGCAGGTGCATCCGTAACACTGTCGCCGTGACTCATCCATACGTTTTGAGTCGCTGGCAAATCATTAAACAAGCAGCCAGGTGTTGAAACCTTTAGCTCGGTTGCGCCGAATTCCGAAAGGCCGGTCTTTGCCACTGTGCCACCGAGAGCGGCAGCCATTGCCTGGAAGCCATAACAAATGCCAAACACTGGAACACCAGCATCAAACAACGCCGCATCAACTTGCGGAGCGCCTTCGGCATAAACGCTGGAGGGTCCGCCGGAAAGAATTACAGCAAGTGGCTGCTTCGCAAGCATTTCGGAAACCGGCATCGTGCTGGGCACAACTTCGGAATAAATCTTGGCTTCGCGCACACGGCGGGCAATAAGTTGCGCATACTGCGCACCGAAATCAACTACAAGTACTGGGCGCGCATCGGTCACGCCTTAAGCCTATTGGCGAAGTTTGCCATCGCTGAAGTTGGGTTTGATTTCCGTCACCTGAAACGGATTCAGAGCCATGCCATGTGGCTTAGCGCAGGCGTGAACCGCGCATGAGACGCACCTTCAAGACCATCCTGCGACCCCACTTCTTGTCGTGCTGGCCAAACTTACGGGACACGGTTGGTCCACGTTGAATTGAAACAGTCTGAGCTTCAGTAAATCTCAAGATGCCTTCTGGACCTTGGCGACGGCCGGATCCTGACTGACCCATGCCACCCATTGGAGCCTCGACAGAGCCAAATGTGGCGGCAAATCCTTCGTTGACATTGATGGAACCACAATTTAAGCGAGCTGCGATATCTCCAGCGGCGCGCATGTTCTTTGTGATGATCGAGGCTGAGAGTCCGTAGGCATTGTCGTTAGCCATGTCGATGGCTTGGTCGATGGATGAAAATGGCGTGAGATAGACAACTGGTCCGAAAACTTCTTTATGCGAAATTTCCATCGTTCGATTTACGTTGGTCAGCACTGTTGGTTCAAAGACAAGTGGACCAATATCTGTGCGCACATTGCCGCCACATTCGACTACAGCGCCTTCAGATCGAGCCTGCTTAACTGCATCAACAATGCGCTCGAGATGTTCCTTTGAAGTGATGGAACCCATGTCATAACCCCAGCCCAAGTGTGAGCCGAGAGTGATCTCTTTGGCGCGAGCAACGAATGCAGATTTGAATGCGTCGAATATTTCGTTGGCGATGTAAATGCGCTCTGTTGAAACGCATAGTTGGCCGGCCGAGGTGAAGCAAGAACTTAGTGCAACATCGACGAATCGATCAATATCGGCATCTGCACAAACGATCATTGCGTTCTTGCCACCGAGTTCGAGCGAGGCATTGATTAAGCGCTCGCCAACTTGCTGTGCAATTGCACGTCCGGTTTCGGTTGAGCCAGTGAAGCAAATGTAATCGGCTTGCTCGACGAGTGCCTTGCCAACGCTAGGCCCATCACCGGTCACTACGGTCACGACACCTTCGGGCAGCCCCGCTTGCTCGAGTAGGCGAACCGCGTTCAATGCTGACCAAGTCGTTTGCAAATCTGGTTTTAGCACGACGCTGTTGCCTGCCATGATGGCGGCCAATGTGTCGATCATGGCTAGCGAGAACGGGTAATTCCAAGGCGCGATGACACCAACGACACCGACTGGCATGTGATTAACGGTGGTCTTGGTCATGAACGGCACTGCGCCATTTCGCGACCGAGTCTTGATGACATCAGCAGCATTCTTTTCCAAGAAGCGCGCGGTCATCACAACGTGGACGAGTTCTTCAAGCGCATGCGCACGAGCTTTGCCGGTCTCACGCTGCACCACATCAAGTAATTCATGGCGCTGACGCATGACAAGTTTCTGGAGTTTGCGCATGACTTTTTCGCGCTCGCTCATTGAGGTGTATGACCACAATTCGAAGGCTTGGCGCGCATAAGACACTGCGTTTTTTACGTCGGTATCGTCCGAGATTGGAATCGGGGCAACAGCCTCTGTAGGAATTGGGCTGATGCCTTGAAACTGGTCCCCGCTGGTTGCCACAATGTGACGTAGCAAAGGATTGTTCTGCATTACTGCGGACTGCAAGCTCATAGTTGAAGCCTACGTGCAACCTTTAGTCGGTTATGCCCGAGTCACTACTTCACAGCGCTGGAACTCCTTGAGGTCCTGATAACCACAAGTAGCCATCGATCGACGCAATGCGCCAACGATGTTCATCGTGCCATCGGATTCACGCGAAGGACCATGCAAAATTTCAGACAACGTACCAACAGTTCCCAAATCTTTGAGTTCACCGCGAGGTAGGTCTGGATGTGTGGCTTCGAGTCCCCAGTGACGACCATTGCCAGGAGCATCGGTGCCGCGAGCAAACGCCGAACCAACGACTACTGCATCCGCGCCAACTGCGATGGCCTTGGCAACATCTCCACTGCGACCCATCGCACCATCGGCGAGCACTGAAACGTAACGGCCACCTGATTCGTCGAGGTAATCACGACGAGCTGCAGCAACGTCAGCAACTGCGCTTGCCATCGGTACGCGAACGCCGAGCACATCTGCAGTTGTGTGTGCTGCGCCGCCACCGAAACCGACGAGAACACCAGCAGCACCGGTACGCATGAGGTGCAATGCAGCGGTGTACGTTGCACAACCGCCAACGATGACGGGCACATCAAGTTCGTAAATGAATTCTTTGAGGTTGAGTGCGCCTTCCCCATCAGAAACATGTTCAGCACTTACTGTCGTGCCGCGAATAACGAAAATATCGACACCAGCGTCAACAACCGTTTTCGCAAACTGCGCAGTGCGTTGTGGGCTCAGTGAGCCAGCAACAGTGATGCCCGACTCACGTAGGTCTTGGATGCGCTTGGTGATGAGCTCAGCCTTAATTGGCTCTGCATAGATTGACTGCAAACGAGCTGTCGCCTGTTGTGGATCGAGCTGTGAAATTTCATTGAGCAACGATGTTGGATCTTCGTAGCGAGTCCACACACCTTCGAGATTAAGGATTGCTAAACCGCCGGCATCAGCAAAAGTCTTAGCCGTGTCTGGCGAAACTACAGAGTCCATTGGCGCAGCGATGACCGGATGTTCGAATGAGTACGCGTCAATCTTCCAGTTCAACGAGACGAGTTCGGCCTCACGGGTACGACGGCTCGGAACCAACGACACATCGTCGAAGGAGTACGTTACGCGACCGCGCTTGCCGCGACCGATTTCAACTTCACTCATTGTGGCTCCTAGCGCACGTGGTAGTTCGGCGCTTCGGCCGTGAGTTGGACGTCGTGCGGGTGACTTTCTTTCAGACCCGCTGCTGTGATGCGGACTAGTTGTCCGTTGTTCTTGAGATCTTCGATGGTTGCAGCTCCGGCGTAGCCCATCGATGCACGAAGACCACCGACGAGCTGATGTGCAACGGCTGACAATGGGCCGCGGTAAGGAACTTGACCTTCGATACCTTCGGGAACCAGCTTGTCTTCGGAAAGCACATCGTCTTGGAAGTAACGGTCCTTAGAGTACGAACGAGCTTCGCCGCGAGACTGCATCGCGCCAAGCGATCCCATGCCGCGGTACTGCTTGTACTGCTTGCCATTAACGAATACGAGTTGACCAGGAGCTTCCTCGCAACCAGCAAGAAGCGAGCCGACCATAACGGTGTCTGCGCCAGCAACGAGTGCCTTAGCAATGTCACCTGAGTACTGAAGACCGCCGTCACCAATAACCGGTACGCCAGCAGGACCAGCTGCAAGTGATGCTTCGTAGATTGCGGTGACTTGTGGAACACCCACACCAGCGACAACGCGAGTTGTACAAATTGACCCTGGACCAACGCCAACCTTGACGGCGTCTGCGCCAGCATCAACAAGAGCTTGAGCACCGGCACGTGTTGCGATGTTGCCGCCGATGATTTGAATGTCAGTGTCTTTCTTCAATGCCTTGACCATGTCGAGGACTGCGCGTTGGTGACCATGCGCAGTATCAACGATGAGCACATCTACGCCAGCTTCGACGAGCGACATTGAACGCTTGTAGGAATCTTCACCAACACCAACAGCAGCACCAACCATTAAGCGGCCTTGTGCGTCTTTGGTAGCCAACGGGTAACGGTCACTCTTGACGTAATCCTTGACGGTGATCATGCCGACAAGATGACCAGCATCATCAACGAGTGGAAGTTTTTCAATTTTGTTTGTGCGAAGAAGTTCGAGCGCGTCTTCGCCAGCAATTCCTGGCTTACCTGTGATGAGTGGCATGGCCGTCATCACTTCGCTGACCTTGCGGTCCATGTCATCTTCGAAACGCATGTCGCGGTTAGTCACGATGCCTACGAGAATGTTGTTCGCATCGACGACTGGCACACCACTGATGCGGTAGCGGCCACACAGACGATCGACATCAGCAAGAGTGTCAGTTGGCAAACAAGTAACAGGATTCGTCACCATGCCGGCTTCGCTGCGCTTGACGAGGTCAACTTGATTGGTTTGATCTTCGATCGACAAGTTGCGATGCAAAATTCCAAGACCGCCCTGGCGAGCCATCGCGATAGCCATACGCGATTCGGTCACGGTGTCCATCGCCGAAGACAACAACGGGATACGCAGCGTAATTTCGCGAGTGAGTTTCGTCGAGGTGTTAACTTCACTCGGCACTACATCTGAAGCTGACGGCAACAACAAAACGTCGTCGTAAGTCAGGCCCAACATGGCGAACTTATCTGGAAGGCCCTGCGTCATTTTTGCCTCTCGCGAAGATTGGTGAGAAATGGCGAAAATCTGGCTTCGCTCACTCCCCTTGAGGCTTCTAGGCTACCGCGAGGCTATGAATTGGGGAAAACCAGTCAGCGGCCAGTAGCCGCAACGAGGGCTAGCAAGGTTGCCTGAAGGTCCGTTGCCCGTTCGATTTCATCGGGTAACTCTTCGTCGCGCCAACCGTGGCCACCAGCCATCATGAGCGGCATGTGGCGTAGCTGAGTCAGGCCTTCCCAAATCGCAGCGTCGGCGGTCCCACGCGTGTGTGACCAGACGACAACTGCACATGGACCTACGCGATCAAACGCGGCGCTGAGTGCATCCAATGGCAGGCGCGCACCAAACATTTGCGAGCCGATATTTAGTTCAGCAAGACCAGCGGCTATTACATACAACGGCAACGTGTGAAGTTCGTTTGGCGCTCCGGCCAACAGCACGGGCTTGGCGTTCGCAACCTCTTCGATTGAACTAGTAATTGCGAGCAGTTGCGTCACAATCGATTCCGACAACACGTGCTCAACTTCGATACCCGCGTTAGTTCGCTCCCAATTTTCGCCGATGGTATTCAGGACAGGGCACAAAACGTTTTGCCAGGTGTAGACAACGCCGTGTTCAGTCAACAGCCGATTAACGATTTCATCGCAGGCCTTGCCATCGAGCATGGTGGCAGCGCGGGTTAAAGCTCGAATCGAGGCTCTCGGTCCGTTGAGGTCAATGACCACGCCCGAATCATCGCTTGGCACAAGGCTGAGATTTCCTCGAGCCGCCTTGGGCTTGGACGTGTTTGGCGCAGTCGAATTTTGGGCAGCCAAAGCAACCCGAGCCGCATCTGCAGGAGCGTAGCCATGCAAGATTGCGTTCTTCATTTCGACGAGAAGTTCCAGGTCAGATTCGGTGTAACGGCGGTGCTTGCCTTGGCTGTGATTTGACGGTCCAACGCCGTATCGGCGGTCCCAAGTACGCAAAGTTGCTGGGGCAATGCCTAATCTTGCAGCCACTGCGGCCACAGTTAGCCCAACTTCTGGATCAGGCGTGGACTGTGACATGCCTTAATTGTTGGGCAATATCCACAATCGCGCATCCTGAGGACACAGCCTGTGGATATCGGGGCATAAATTGTTCACTAAAGGTACTTGACCAACTTTTGAAACGGTTTATAGTTAGAGGTAACCGGTACAAACCGTCCACATAAAAAGGGTGAAAAATATGGCTGATGTAACTCGGCTTCCTGGTCCAAATGCTGATTTCTGGGATTGGCAGATGGAAGGCGCATGTCGCGGACTGGATTCATCAGTTTTCTACCATCCAGACGGTGAACGTGGTCAGGCACGCGAGCGTCGCATCGCACAAGCTAAGGCTGTATGTGCAACGTGCCCTGTTATTCGTCAGTGCGCTGAAGCAGCAATCAAGTCTCGTGAACCATACGGCGTATGGGGTGGCTTGAGCGAAGATGAGCGTCAAAATATTTACGCACAGCTCGATGGCAAGAAGTCACGCCTGGCGTAATCAAACGTAAATAAAGAAAGCCCCCGATTGCTCGGGGGCTTTCTTTATGTCTAGGACTAGCTATTAGTGAGTATGTTGAAATCAAGGTATTGATTTCAACCAATAGACAGCGTCCATTGAGGCATACGCATTTATTAATGCGTATGCCCAGCGTGCTTGTGGCCGTGACCATGATCGTCGCCGGCTTCTTCTTCCTTCTTCTCGACAACGAGAGCTTCAGTCGTCAGCAACATCCCTGCGATTGATGCCGCGTTTTCAAGAGCGGAACGAGTTACCTTGACTGGGTCAATGACACCCTGTGAAATCAGGTCGCCGTATTCGCCTGTTGCAGCGTTGAGACCCTGACCGGTTCCCAATTCAGCAACCTTAGCGGTTACTACGTAGCCTTCGAGGCCAGCGTTTTCCGCAATCCAGCGAAGTGGTTCTACAGCGCCCTTGCGAACAATCTGAACACCAATTGCCTGATCGCCAGTGAGGCCAAGGTCGCCCTTGAGTACATCAATCGCGTGAACGATTGCTGAGCCACCACCGGCAACGATGCCTTCTTCGACAGCAGCCTTCGCATTGCGAACAGCATCTTCGATGCGGTGCTTCTTTTCCTTGAGCTCAACTTCAGTGTGTGCGCCGACCTTGATGACACAAACGCCACCGGAAAGCTTTGCTACCGCCATTACTGGAATCTGAAGTTTATAAACGTTCTATTAACTACGCCACCATGCCTGCGGAAATTTCAGCACAGAATGTAGGCTTAGAGTACCCCTTTGATGTTCTGTTCCAAAGAATCTTCCCTAACCACACAAGAAGTAGGACCGTAATCGCACAGGAGGTCATTTAATTGAATACACCAGCTAAAAAAAGTGCAGCAGAGCTATTTGCAAGTCGAACCCGTCAGGTTGTTCCGCCTCGCA
>JALQVI010000003.1 GCA_023260395.1 Candidatus Nanopelagicales bacterium | reverse complement strand
GCTGCGCTTGGTATGACGGTGATCAAACAGTTATTACATTCGATCAAGAGATCATGGTTGCGGCTAACCAACTCACAGGTCGCGAGCGTTTACGTAAAGCTCAAGAAATATCTGGAACTATTGCGCACAGATTTGAAGAACACATCCGTTCCCATCCCGAGAACTGGCATCAACTTCAGCCTGTTTGGTCTGATCTGGTGGCCGAATAATGCGTATTGGAATTGTTTGCCCATATGCATGGGACATCCCAGGCGGAGTAAGTGCCCACGTACACGACCTGGCGATTGCTTTGATCCGCATGGGACATGAAGTAAGTGTTCTTGCACCTGCTGAATCTGATGACAACTTGCCTAATTTTGTCGTGTCTACTGGCAAACCGAAAGCGGTTCGATACAACGGCTCTGTTGCACGTCTAAGTTTTGGACCCGTTACTGCTCGAAAAGTGTCGAAATGGATCTCTGAAGGCGCATTCGACGTACTTCATGTACATGAACCGTTAGCACCGAGTCTGTCCGTGCTCGCCTGTTGGGCCGCAAAAGGACCGATCGTTGCAACGTGGCATTCATCAATGGATAGATCACGAATGTTGTTGTCATTGAATCGGTTGGCCTTAACAGCGATGGAGAAAATCACTGCGCGAATTGCTGTCAGTGAAGCAGCTCGGACAACGTTGGTTGAACATGTTGGGGGAGACGCCATCATCATTCCAAATGGTGTCGATACGACAGAGTTTCGCGATGCTGTTCCTATGCCAGGTTGGCCGGGTAACGGAAAGACAATCGTCTTCCTTGGTCGAGTGGATGAGCCGCGCAAAGGCTTGACTGTGCTTGTAGGTGCTGCGCCAAAAATTGTTGAACAATTTCCCGACATTCGATTTCTGGTTGCTGGACCTGGCGATGCCAGTGAGTTGCTAGCTAGTTTGCCTGATCATGTCTCTTCACGATTCACAATGCTAGGAATGATCGACAGTAAAGATAAGCCGTCAGTTTTGGCAAGTGGAAACATATACGTTGCACCAAATACTGGTGGCGAATCATTTGGAATCGTCCTTCTAGAGGCAATGGCTTCTGGAACACCTGTAGTAGCTAGCAACCTTCAAGCCTTTGCACGCGTACTCGACGGCGAACGCGCGGGTCAAATGTTTACCAACGAAGATAGCGATTCACTGGCACACGTTATTTGTGAAACGCTTCGAGATGAGACCGAATTACAGCGCCTTCACACCGCGGGACTTGAACGCGCGCAAGAGTTTGATTGGGCAACCGTCGCACAGCGGATTGAAACAGTTTACGAATCTGTTCATCGGCCCGGTGTCACAGTTGAACCAGATTTTGCTGGCCAAATGCTAGGACGAATTGGACATGCACGAATCACTCGAGGTTTGTCATCATGAGTCCGTTGAGTCTCGGTGAAGTTCTGTTACTCATTGCTTTTCTATGGCATCTGTCACATCAAGCAGGTCGACTTGATCGATTACACCATCGCATTGATGTGGCATCTGCAGCACTCGATGGCCATCTGGCTCGACGTGCCGCGACAGTGGCAGACCTGGCCACTCATCTTGACCCGGCTTCGGGTGTCATCCTTGCCGAGGCTGCATACGCCGCACGTTCGTGCGACCCGAGCGACTTCGACAATCGGATGAACGTCGAAAACGTGTTAACCAGCGCACTTAAAGCCACCTTGGAAGATGACGAGGATGTCGCTGAACTCCGCAAAGATCCAACAATAAATTTGCTGTTGGACGAACTTGTTGCTGACAGTCGGCGACTCGAGCTCAGTCGCCGATTCCATGCCGATGCGGTGCAGGCATGCCTTCACCTGCGGCAGCAACGCCTTGTGCGGATGTTTCGGCTGGCCGGACGTGCCCCGACACCTAGAACAATGGACTTTGACGATCAGCTACCTGCCTCCCTTCGGTAAGCACGAACCCCGCTGTGGTCGCTAGACTTATGGGAACCTCATAAAACTTGTGAAAAGGAATGTCATGACATCGAACGTCAGTAACAACGCCGTTACCGGTACCGACCGCGTCAAGCGCGGCATGGCCGACATGCTCAAGGGCGGCGTCATCATGGACGTCGTAAACGCGGAACAAGCAAAGATTGCCGAAGACGCTGGCGCAATTGCTGTTATGGCACTCGAACGCGTTCCTGCTGACATTCGCGCCGAGGGTGGCGTGTCTCGCATGAGCGATCCAGACATGATTCAAGGCATCATCGATGCAGTTTCGATTCCTGTTATGGCGAAGGCTCGTATCGGGCACTTCGTGGAAGCCCAGGTGTTGCAGCAGCTCGGTGTTGACTACATCGACGAGTCAGAAGTTCTTACTCCAGCTGACTACACCCATCACATCGACAAGTGGGCTTTCACCGTTCCTTTCGTTTGTGGTGCAACCAACCTCGGTGAAGCACTACGTCGTATCAACGAAGGCGCTGCAATGATTCGCTCAAAGGGCGAAGCAGGAACCGGCGACGTTTCTAACGCCGTTACCCACATGCGCACCATCCGTGCTGAAATCAACCGTTTGAGCTCAATGGCTGATGACGAACTCTATGTTGCAGCTAAGGAACTTCAAGCTCCATACGATCTCGTGGTAGAAGTTGCTCGCAATGGAAAACTTCCAGTCGTGCTTTTCACCGCTGGCGGTATTGCAACCCCGGCCGATGCAGCCATGATGATGCAGCTCGGCGCTGACGGCGTTTTCGTCGGTTCAGGTATCTTCAAGTCAGGTAACCCATCACAGCGTGCAAACGCAATCGTTCAGGCAACCATGCACTACGAAGATGCAGATGTCATTGCCAACGTTTCACGCGGACTTGGCGAAGCCATGGTCGGCATTAACGTTGCTGACATTCCTGTGCCTCACCGTTTGGCAGAACGCGGCTGGTAATGAGCAAGACTCCGACAATCGGGGTTCTTGCCATCCAAGGTGATGTGCGAGAACACATCCGAGCCTTAAGTGATTCCGGCGTCAACGCCGTTGCGGTTAAGACTGCGGCGTCGTTTGAGAACATCGATGGACTAGTTATTCCTGGTGGCGAATCCACCACGATGAGCATCTTGGCCATCAAAAACGATTTGTTTACGCCGCTTCGCGCAATGCAGAAATCCGGCATGCCGATGTATGGCTCATGCGCTGGACTGATCATGTTGTCGAACACGGTCACCGACGGTCGCGCTGATCAAGAAACCATCGGGGGACTGGACATCGTTGCGCAACGCAATGCGTTTGGCCGCCAAGTGGATAGTTTTGAAATTGATCTCGACATTCCAGCCATTGGTGACGAGCCATTCCATGCGCTATTTATCCGTGCACCGCTCGTTGCTTCCATCGGACCCGAGGTAGAAGTTCTAGCGACGATTCCTGCGGCTGCAACAAACGACGAGAATGATCGCATCGTTGCGGTTCGCCAAGGCAATGTCATGGCAACGTCTTTCCATCCTGAAATCACTGACGACTTACGTATTCACCAACTTTTCATTGACATAGTGAGGGCATCATGAGCGGCCATTCCAAATGGGCAACTACCAAACACAAAAAGGCCGTGATCGATTCACGTCGTGGAAAGTTGTTCGCAAAACTCATCAAAAACATTGAAGTTGCAGCACGCGTAGGCGGTGGCGATCCTGTTGGTAACCCCACTCTTTACGACGCCATCCAAAAGGCCAAGAAGAGTTCCGTACCAAACGACAACATTGACCGCGCTGTAAAGCGAGGCTCTGGCGCCGAAGCCGGTGGCGCCGACTACCAAACCATCATGTACGAAGGCTACGGTCCTAATGGCGTTGCACTGCTGATTGAATGTCTTTCCGACAATCGCAATCGTGCAGCTTCTGAAGTTCGCGTGGCTGTAACGCGCAATGGTGGCACGATGGCGGATCCTGGTTCGGTCTCGTACTTGTTTAACCGCAAAGGCGTCGTGATTGTTCCGGCTAGCGCTGCGGATGAAGACGCCATTCTTGATGCCGTTCTCGAAGCAGGCGCCGAAGAAGTGAACAACTTGGGTGACACCTTTGAAATCGTCTCCGAGGCTACAGATGTTGTCGCCGTTCGTACCGCGCTTCAATCAGCTGGAATCGACTACGACTCGGCCGAAGCCACATTCGTGCCAACGATGTCCGTGGACGTTGATGCCGATACGGCACGCAAAGTCTTCAACTTGATTGAAGCCCTAGAAGATAGCGATGAAGTTCAAAATGTCTACGCGAATTTCGACGTTTCTGACGAAGTTCTCGCTGAATTAGACGCATAGATCTGCCTTTTTATGGCTCGCCAAGTAACTTGGTGCGCGATTTTTACTCATTTGTCGCATAGGCTATTCGAACAGATGTTCGTAGAGAGGCGACTGACATGAGGATTATGGGAATAGACCCAGGTCTGACACGTTGCGGCGTCGGTGTCGTGGACGTAGATGCTCATCGTCGTTCGCAGTTCATCGCTGTTCATGTCGCGCGCACTGAAGCCTCACTCGAACTGCCCGAACGTCTCATGAACCTCAATCAGCAAATCAGTGACCTGATGGACACATACGCACCAGATTTTGTGGCGGTCGAACGTGTGTTTAGCCAGCTCAACGTGCGAACAGCTATGGGTACCGCGCAAGCCAGCGCAGTTGCATTGCTTAACGCGACTTCGCGAGACATTAATACAGCGCTCTACACACCAACTGAAGTAAAAGCTGCAGTTACCGGATACGGTCGTGCAGATAAAGCACAAGTGACCTCCATGGTGACGCGCATTTTGAATTTAACGACACCACCCAAACCTGCCGATGCTGCTGATGCCTTGGCTCTTGCTTTGTGCCATGCCATGCGCGGCGTAGGTCAACAACGTGTGGCTGCCGAACTCGCAAAGCAGGCCCGATGATTGCCAGCATTCGCGGAGAAGTTCTAGAGGCCCGCATTGACTCACTTGTCATCGCATTGGGTGGAGTCGGTATGCAAGTAATGTGCTCACCACACACGATTTCAACTGCTCGGGTCGGATCGCCAATCACTCTTTCCACCTCACTAGTGGTGCGCGAGGATTCACTTACCCTTTTTGGATTCGAGTCCGCTGAAAGTCGCGAACTCTTCGAAATCATTCAGGGTGTTAGTGGCTTTGGTCCCAAACTCGCGTTCACTATTTTGGCGTCAATGACGGCCGAAGATTTGCGCGCCGCCATTGGCAATGAGGACATCGCTCGTTTGACCAAAACACCCGGAGTGGGAACGAAAGGTGCCCAGCGACTCGTTCTCGAACTCAAAGACCGCATTGGCTACGCGACCTCGTCTCAATCCAACATTTCTGCGGCTGGTTGGAACGATCAAGTTCAGGAAGCGCTCGTCGGCCTGGGCTGGACGTCGAAAGATGCAGCAAAAGCCGTGACGCATCTTAAGAACCAACAAGACCTGGATTCGAATGACATTGCAACCCTGTTGCGCTTAGCACTTCAATACTTAGGCTCCTCATGACCGATGAATCTGTAACGAGCGTTAATAGCACGCCAGCCGAACGCGCTGCCGAAGCAGCATTGCGCCCATCTTCGCTGACGGAATTTGTCGGCCAAGCACGAGTCAAGCAACAACTCGGACTTGTTCTTGATGCAGCACATGCTCGAAGTGCAAGTGCCGAACACATTTTGCTCGCAGGTCCTCCAGGACTGGGCAAAACTACGTTGGCGATGATCGTGGCCAGCGAAGTAGGTGCCCCGCTGCGCATCACGAGTGGACCAACGATTCAACATGCCGGAGATCTTGCAAGCATCTTGTCGAGTCTGATTCCTGGCGAAGTTCTTTTTATTGACGAAATTCATCGTGTGTCTCGAACTGCCGAAGAAATGCTGTACATGGCTATGGAGGACTTTCGTGTCGATGTCATGATCGGCAAAGGCGCCGGTGCGACCTCGATTCCACTTGAACTTCCGCCATTCACCCTCGTAGGTGCAACCACACGTGCTGGAATGTTGCCAGCTCCATTACGTGACCGCTTTGGATTCACGGCTCAGCTTGATTACTACGACGCTTCAGACTTGCAGGCAATCGTTTCTCGTTCAGCCATTCGTTTGGACATTGACATCGACATCGACAGTGCACATGAAATCGCAGGACGCTCTCGCGGCACTCCACGAATAGCGAATCGACTATTACGACGCGCCAGAGATTACGCCCAAGTTCACAACAAGGGAGTCCTAGATTTGATCTCAACCCGAGCTGCGTTGGAACTTTATGAAGTTGATGAACGAGGTCTTGATCGACTTGATAGAGCTGTTTTAACCGCCTTAATCGACAAATTCAACGGTGGACCCGTGGGGCTATCAACCCTTGCGTTGGCAGTTGCCGAAGAGCCTGAAACGGTCGACACGGTCTGTGAGCCATATTTGGTGCGAGAGGGCTACATGAGCCGTACTCAGCGTGGCCGAATCGCTACGCCGCTGGCTTGGACGGCTTTGGGGCGCACCGCGCCCGCCTGGACTGGCCAATTACCGCTGGACTAGTGCCGTAGCAGGGGAGTTTCCCGCTATCCACTAAGGTAAATCAAGGGTTTACCAGAATTTTGGTTACCCGCGAATCGTAATCGAGAGAGAAAGTGTGACTTGTGGCCAAGCATTACCGACCCAGTCGCTCAATATTGTTCCTTGGCATAGCTTTGCTAGGGCTTGCAGTCTGGGCATTCCTGCCGAATAAGAGCCATGCGCCAAAACTTGGACTCGACCTCCAAGGTGGTACTCAGGTGATTCTTACGCCTGTTGCTACTGGCAGCAAGCCCATTGATTCCGAGCAAGTGGCCCAAACCGTTTCCATCATTCGCGAACGTGTCGATGGCTTTGGTGTTGCCGAAGCAGAAGTCACAACGCAGGGAACTGGCGCCAACACAAAAATCATCGTGACGATTCCAGGAGTAACCGGCCGTGGAGTTGTTGATCAACTCAAGACCACAGCTCAGTTGAATTTCCGACCCGTAATGGCAATTGATTACGGATCACCTTCAGCTAAGCCAACGCCTAGTGCGTCACCAAAAGTTTCGGGTTCAGCAAAGCCAAGTGCTTCTGCTAGCCCAACCAAGAGCGCAATACCAACTCCGACTCCAACAGTTTCTGTGGCACCCGAATTAATGAAGGCGCCTATTCAGGCCAAGACAGCAGATGCCGAATTCGGCAAACGTTTCCAAGCCCTCAATTGCGATAAGTCTGATGTCATGCAGGGCTCAGTCGATGACGAGAAGCAGTACCTCGTTACCTGCCAGCGCGATGCGACTTTGAAGTATGCACTTGCTCCTGCATTGCTTACGGGTAAGGACATTGCTAGCGCTACCGCCGGATTGCCACAACAAGGTGCAGGCACATGGCAAGTAGACCTGACACTGACCTCCGAAGGCGCAAAGAAGTTTGCCGATGCTACAAAGCAGCTGTCTTCACAAAAGCAACCAAATAACCAGTTCGGCATCGTGCTTGATGGATTGATCGTCAGCGCACCAACTGTCAATGAACCAATCCTTGGCGGCCAAGCAACTATCACTGGCAATTTCTCTGCCGAAGAAGCCAAGGCGTTGTCACAAGTTCTTAAGTATGGAGCTTTGCCAATCAGCTTAAACGTGGATGAAGTGCAACAGATTTCTCCGACGCTTGGTAACGATCAATTAAAGGCTGGATTACTAGCCGGTGCGTTTGGCTTACTTCTAGTCATTCTTTACCTGTTGCTGTACTACCGAGCATTAGGTGTCATTGCTGTTGCAAGCCTTGGTTTGGCAGCGATCATCACGTATCTGACATTCATCGTTCTGGGTCGCGAAATTGGATTCACGTTGACGCTGGCTGGCATCGCAGGTGCCATTGTGGCAATTGGTATTACCGCCGACTCATTCATCGTGTACTTCGAACGTATTCGTGATGAGCTGCGCGACGGCAAGCGTTTGCGCAGTGCAGTTGAAGCAGGTTGGACGCGCGCACGCCGCACAATTTTGGCTGCTGACTTCGTATCGTTCCTTGCAGCTGTAGTTCTTTACTACTTGTCTGTAGGCAGTGTGCGTGGTTTTGCTTTCACCCTGGGTCTTACGACATTGATTGACATCGTGGTTGCTTTCTACTTCACGCGCCCTCTTGTTGCATTCGCAGCCAAGACAGCGTGGATGAACAGCAACTCCAAGTGGACTGGCGTCTACCAGGAACGTAAGTCAACAGTTACCGAAAGTGAGGTGGCATAACTCATGTCACGTCTAGGAAATCTCGGACATAACCTATACACAGGTCGCGTCTCGTTCGACTTGGTTGGCAAGCGTAAGTCCTGGTTCGCCATCTCGGCTGTCATCTTGGTTATTTCGCTTGGCACGTTAGTAACTCGCGGACTGCATCTTGGCATTGAGTTCAAGGGTGGCGCGGAATATTCCGTCCCGGTTTCTAACCCAACGACTGCTGATGTCACTTCAGCACGCGATGCCGTGTCATCTGCAGGCACGACAGCTTCGTCGGTAACAATCGTTGGCGGCGACACCATTCGCGTTCAAACACCAGTTCTGACTACCGAAGAATCAAACAAGGTGAACTCAGCGCTGGCTAAAGAATTTAGCGTTAAAGACACCGACATCAAGGTTCAAATGGTTGGACCAACGTGGGGTAGCGAGGTATCTAAGAACGCCGCTCGTGCATTGTTGGTATTCCTAGCACTCGTTGCGATCTTCCTCGCCTTGTACTTTGAGTGGCCAATGGCGGTCGCAGGTTTGGTTGCTTTGGCACATGACGTCGTCATCACTGTCGGTATTTACGCACTCAGTGGCTTCGAAGTTACTCCTGCCACTGTGATTGGTTTCCTCACCATCTTGGGTTACTCGCTGTACGACACAGTCGTTGTATTCGACAAGGTTCGCGAAAATACTGCCGGACTTACTTCCGGCAGTCGCATGACATACAGCGATGCCGCGAACCTCGCACTTAACCAAACTTTGGCTCGAAGCATCAATACATCGATCGTTGCATTGTTGCCAGTGCTATCAATCTTGGTTGTTGGCGTTGTATTACTAGGCGCTGGCACGCTCAACGACTTAGCTTTGGCTTTGTTCATCGGTATGCTCGTAGGAGCTTACTCATCGATCTTTATCGCAACTCCAATCTTGGCAGTTATCAAGGAACGTCAACCAGACATGATTGCTTTGCGCAAGCGCGTTGAAAATCGCCGTAAGAATGCTGGCACGGATGGTGAAGTGCTCATTCCAGTGAGCGCTGGTGCTTATGTTGCTCCTGCTGGTCCACGCCAACAGCGAGTGAAAAAAGCGCGTTCAAAGCGATAGGGAAGTTGCACATGTCGCGAGAGTTTGCTGAGTCACTGATTGTTGAAATTGCTGACTACCCAACTCCCGGTGTCATCTTTAAAGATCTCACGCCAGTGTTTTCTGAGCCGAAAGCTATGGCGTATGTCCTAGAAGTGTGTGCCGCACATTTTGCTTCAAAAGGTGTCACCAAAATTGCTGGCATCGAGGCTCGCGGGTTCATGGTCGGCGCCGCTTTGGCTTCGCACATGGGTATCGGATTTGTGCCAATTCGTAAGCAGGGAAAACTTCCCCGCGAAACCTATCGGGTCGAGTATTCACTCGAATACGGCCAAGACGCCATCGAGATACATACCGATGCTCTCAAGTCGACGGACCATGTGTTGCTAGTTGATGATGTGCTGGCAACAGGTGGTACGGCGATTGCAGCCGGTCAGCTTGTTGAACAATGTGGTGCGACTCTTTCAGGACTTGCCGTATTACTCAATCTTGATTTCTTGGGTGGCGATGTGCGATTCAAGCAAGCATTTCCGCAAACAGACGTCTTTACAGTCTTTAGTTAATTTTTTGTCACCTCTGAGTGATTTAGACTTATCCACGAGGAGGGAACATGGCTAATAGCGAACTAGACACCACAATTGCTGATGCCATCGCACTGCGTTTCCCTCAAGGTTTGGCTAGCCCAATTCCCGATGACCTACAAGCAGTTATCGATTCACTACTGTCATTTCACCCAGCAAGTTCGCGCGACGAAGTTATTCGCGGTTACCAATACGCCGAATACTTACATCGCCACCAAATGCGTCGTTCTGGCGATGCTTACATCACGCACCCAGTCGCCGTAGCAGGCATTCTTGCCGAACTTGGTATGACGACGTCAACAATCATTGCGGCCTTGCTGCACGACACCGTTGAAGATACTGAATATTCGCTGGAACAATTGCGCGCTGATTTTGGTGATGAAGTCGCTGGTCTCGTGGATGGTGTCACCAAGCTCGACAAGGTCAAGTTTGGTCAAGCATCTGCCGCTGAAACTGTTCGCAAAATGGTGGTCGCGATGGCACGCGACATTCGAGTATTAGTCATCAAACTCGTCGATCGACTACACAACATGCGCACCTTGTCGTACATGTCCGTAGAAAAACAAGAGCAAAAGGCACGAGAAACTTTAGAAATTTATGCGCCGTTGGCACATCGCCTAGGCATGAACACCATCAAGTGGGAACTTGAAGATCTCGCATTTGCCACGTTGTACCCCAAGATGTTTGAGGAAATTGCTCGACTTGTGAGTGAACGTGCTCCGGCTCGCGATGAAAATCTTGCTGAAATTCTTACTGCTGTACGCAGCGATCTACTGGATGCACACATCGAAGGCGAAGTTGTAGGACGGCCAAAGCACTTCTACAGCATTTACCAAAAGATGATTGTGCGTGGCCGCGATTTCCAAGACATCTATGACCTGTTGGGCGTCCGGGTACTCGTAGACAGCGTTCAAGATTGCTATGCCACACTCGGCATCATCCACAATCAATGGAACCCAGTCCCAGGTCGATTCAAGGACTACATCGCGATGCCAAAGTTCACGATGTATCAGTCGTTGCACACCACAGTCATTGGCCCATCTGGAAAGCCCGTCGAGTTCCAAATTCGTACTCACGACATGCATCGGGCTGCTGAATACGGTGTTGCCTCGCATTGGCGATACAAACAGCCAAACGTCAGTGGAAAATCTGGGCCTGATGACCTCGGATGGGTGCGACAACTTCTCGATTGGCAACGCGAAACCGAAGATCCAAGTGACTTCCTTGACTCGTTGCGCGATGATCTCGGCGCAGCTGAAGTCTACGTATTCACACCAAAGGGTGAAGTGCTCGCTCTACCTGCTGGTAGCACCCCAATCGACTTTGCCTATTCCGTGCACACCGAAGTTGGTAACCGATGTGTCGGCGCGCGCGTTAACGGCAAGCTTGCACCACTGGATACCAAACTTAACAATGGCGATGCCATCGAGATCATCACAAACAAAGCAGACAATGCCGGCCCGAGCCGCGATTGGCTCAATGTCGCTGTCAGTGCTCGAGCTCGATCCAAGATTAAGGCGTGGTTCTCAAAGGAACGCCGCGAAGAAGCCATTGAAACTGGCAAGGATCAAATTCTTAAAGCCATGAAGAAACATGGCGTGCCACTACGTTTACTCACCAGCAGCATGCTGAATACCTTGGCAGCGGACGCCAACTACGCCGATGTGACGGCGCTGTATGCCGCGGTAGGCGAGGGACATCTAGGTGCACAGACTGTCGTAACACGTCTGTTGACGGCCCATGGTGGCCTTGAGGAATCTATCGAGGATTCGTCTGAGATCGTTGCGCCTCAATCAACCACACGAAAGCCATCCAAGGGAGATTCTGGCGTCACAGTAATCGGCGCCAAGGACACCTGGGTCAAACTAGCGCGCTGTTGTACACCAGTACCTGGCGACGAAGTATTTGGATTTGTCACGCGCGGGTCTGGCGTTTCCGTTCACCGAACCGACTGCGTGAATGCCGAGGACTTGCTGGCTCAAGAAGAGCGACTCGTTGAAGTGTCCTGGACTCCAGGTTCAGGCAGCCTCTTCCTG
The DNA here is from genome assembly GCA_023260395.1 of Candidatus Nanopelagicales bacterium. Taxonomy (GTDB): domain Bacteria; phylum Actinomycetota; class Actinomycetes; order S36-B12; family UBA5976; genus UBA5976. The sequence continues at coordinate 48,016 of JALQVI010000003.1, read as the reverse complement.
GTCAACATCCAAGTTGAAGCTTTGGATCGCGCACGCTTGCTTTCGGATGTTACTCGAGCGTTATCTGACCAACACGTCAACATTCTGAATGCTTCCGTGACAACAACGCGCGACCGAGTAGCCATGTCCAAATTCACTTTCGAGATGGCCGATCCATCACACCTCAACCAAGTGCTGCGCGCTGTGCGTGGCATTGATGGCGTGTTCGACGTTTATCGCGTATAACAAAGGTGCCCCCAGCCGAGTTGGCTAGAGGCACCCAAAGAGGTAGTTTCACTTAACCAAGTGTTGCTGCACCTGCACGTGCTGCATCTAACAATGCCTGGGTCTGAGTGCGAGTTCCTTCGAGTTTCGCAACATCACTTGTCTTGCCAGCAGCCTTAGCATCTTCGATTTGCTTATCAAGCTTGGCAATCGAGGCTTCAAATTGAGCAACCATTCCGTTGGCTCGGTCAACAACTTCTGGCTTTGAACGATTCCATTGTTCTTCGGTGACCTTGCGGATGGCATCTTCGACAGCCTTGAGGCGACGTTCGACCTTTTCCTTGTCTGCGCGAGGTACGTGACCGGCCTTCTCCCACTGTTCTTGAATGTCACGCAAGGCAGCCTTGGCTGAATCCACGTCCGTGATTGGAAGAAGCGCTTCGGCCTTTTCCAATAGCGCGAGCTTCACTGTGAGGTTGCCACCGAGTTCTTCGTCGCGTACCGATAGGGCAGCGTTACGAGCATCAAAGAACTTGTCTTGTGCAGCTTTGAACTCGTTCCACAATTTGTCTTCGACAGACTTGGCGGCACGCGGAAGGTTTTTCCAGTCATTCATCAAGTTCTTGTAAGCACCCGTAGTTGCGCCCCACTCAGTGCTTTCGGCTAGTCCTTGAGCCTTGGCAATTATTGCCTTCTTGGCTGATTGAGCATCAGCACGAACTTCGTCCAAGTTGTGGAAGTAGGTACGGCGTGCCTTGTCGAAAGCCGAACGTGCATGGCTGAATCGCTTCCACAGTTCCTGCTCTTTTGCGCGATCGGCGTTAGGAAGTGTCTTCCATTCATCCAAAAGGCTCTTGTACTTTTCGCCAGTTGCCTTCCACTGATTGGAGTCAACGAGAGCCTCGGCAGCCTTAACAATTTCTTCACGACGAGCAAGCGCAGCAGCCTTTAGTTCAGCCTTCTTGGCCGAGAGTGCTTCACGATGAACAGCAAACTGCTTTTCGATTTCATCTTTAAGTTCGCGCAACTTGGAAAAGTCGCCGAGCATGTTCGGTGAAGTCAACGTGGCTTCGATGCGTTCAATCAATGCCTTAACAGATTCGGCATTGGCTTTGCCGTCCTTGAGTCGTTCGATCGCCAAGCCGATTTCGGCCACCAAGTCATCGAAGCGCTTGGTAAAGAATGCGAGACCTTCGGCAGGTTCACCAACTGTGTACTGACCAACTTTGACCTCACCCTCAGGTGTGGTTAGGAACGCGTTGCCTTGTTCGTCGACGCGACCATGCTCATTCGTTGTCGTCATGTTGTTTCCTGTCCTTAGGGTCCCGGTTGGGCTCTTGGCGGTTATAGGTCAATTATTGCGCAGTTGCTGTTGTAATAGTGACCGCTTGAGCAGGAGCCCCGTCGGTTCCGCCTCCAGACACTCCGGCCTTGGCCACAGCATCCAAAATATCCAAACCTTTGGTCACTTTGCCCCACACCGAATAGTTCGGTGGAAGCGGTGAATCCTTGTAAACCAAGAAGAACTGGCTTCCATTGGTATTTGCACCACTGTTAGCCATGGCGACCGTTCCACGTGGATATACGTACGTGCCATTTGTTGCCTGAGGCAGGTTTTCATCCGCGAACTTAAAACCAGGACCTCCAGTGCCTTGACCCGTTGGATCGCCACACTGCAACACATAAATGCCGTCAGTCGTTAAGCGGTGACATGGTGTTGCATCGAAGAATTTGTTCTGTGCCAAAAACGACATGATTGCAGAAGTTTTTGGTGCTTTTGCATCAAGATCAAAGGCAATGTCGCCGCAATTGGTTGCCAAAGTGATGGCTTTTGCGTCTTGCTTTGCAGCAGGCACATTCTGGAACGTGATGTTATTAGCGCGCGTGTGGACTGGTTGTGTGCAATTTGCTACGACTGGCTTAGTTTGGGCAGTCGTAGCCGAAGCTGCTGGCGTTGCTGCAGTCGTCGCTGGGTTACTGGCCTTGTTTTGCTGCCATGCGAATCCGGCAACAACTAGCACCACAAGGACGCCACCCATAATGCGATTTCGAACCTTGGCAGCAGCGGCTCGCTGGAGACGACGCTGGTGCTGACGTTCGTATTTGGCACGGGCAAGTTCACGTTCACGTTTTACTGACACGTCATAAAGTCTAGAGGTTCGGGTCTTTAGTGGTCGAAACGGTAGCCTTATAGGAAAAGCCCACCGATCAAGAGATAACGATGCAGATTTACAGCTTCACCGCAGGCCCATGGCAGACCAATTGTTACATCGTTGCGCCTTCTGATGGCAGCGAATGCCTCATCATTGATCCAGGCATGAAAGCCGCCAAGCAAGTTCGTGAAGTTATTGCCGAACATCACCTCAAGCCTGTCGCAGTAATGGTCACACACGGACACATTGACCACATGTGGTCAGTTTTCCCACTCGCAAGTGGTTACGGAATCCCGGCCCTAGTTCACAGCAACGATCGACATCTGTTAGCCGATCCAGGTTTTGCTCTCAGCGCCGAAACGCGTGCTGCATTACCAACCATGATGGACAGCGATGACGTTTTTGCTGAACCAGACGACGTGCGAGAAGTCACCGACAACATGAGCGTTGAAATTGCTGGTTTTGATATCACAGTTCGCCACGCGCCTGGTCATACTGCAGGTTCGGTTCTGTTTGATTTTGCAGGCGGTTCCCAGAACGAACAGCGCAACATCTTTACTGGCGATGTTTTATTTGCTGGCGCTATTGGTCGCACCGACCTGCCAAGTGGCTCTCCTGATGAAATGAATCAATCGCTACGCAATGTTGTTCTGAACCTCGAAGACAACAGCCGAATTTTGCCGGGACATGGTCCTTCGAGCTTCATGAACATTGAACGAGAAACTAATCCGTACTTGCAACGCATCGCACAGGGACTTTCAGCAACATGACCGATTTATTCAAAGCACCCAAAGGCACCTACGACGTTATTCCGCCGTTTTCTGAAACGTGGCGTGCAGTTCGTACAGCCCTGTCGACACCGCCGATTCTTTCTGGCTACGGCTACATCGAGACGCCACTATTTGAAGACACTGCACTTTTTGTTCGCGGAGTAGGCGAGTCGACAGACGTTGTCTCAAAAGAGATGTACACATTCGATGACCGCGGTGGCCGCAGCCTGACATTGCGCCCCGAAGGCACTGCAGGTGTTTTACGTGCCATGCTGGAAAATCGCATGGACCGCGGCGCACTTCCTGCGAAAGTTTGGTACACCGGTCCGAATTTTCGCTACGAACAACCTCAATCGGGTCGTTACCGCCAACACACTCAAGTAGGTGTTGAAGCAATTGGATCAAGTGATCCAGCGCTTGATGCTGAAATTATTTGGATGGCTGCGCACGCAAACCGCAACCTTCTCGGCCTTAAGAACCTGCGCTTACTCATCAACTCTCTGGGTTGTGGTGAATGTCGACCGACTTATCGAGCAACGTTGACTGCATTCCTTGACAAACTTGATCTAGACGAAGCAACTCGCCATCGCGCAACTATCAATCCGTTGCGCGTGCTTGATGACAAGCGTCCGGATGTCCAGGCACTGCTAGTAGACGCTCCACTCATGCCAGACAATTTGTGCGAAGCCTGCGAAGTGCACCACACAACAGTTTTGACCTACCTCGATGCTCTTGGCGTTGTTTACGAAAAGGCTCCACGTCTCGTTCGAGGTTTGGATTACTACGTCCGAACGACATTCGAACTCGTCCACGATGGCCTTGGCGCTCAATCAGCAATTGGTGGCGGCGGCCGATACGACGGGCTTGTCGAAACTCTGGGCGGTCCAGCTATCGGCGGAATGGGTTTTGGTCTTGGTGTCGATCGAACATGCCTTGCAGTTCAAGCCGAAGGTATCGATTTAACTGGTGCTGACACGATTGATGCATTCGTGATTGCACTCGGTGAAGGAACGAATGTGCCGGCGGTGAAATTGCTTGGAGAACTGCGAACTCGTGGAGTGGCGGCTGATTTTGCATTCGACGGTCGCAGTATCAAGGCAGCCATGAAGGGGGCAGATCGCAGCGGAGCAAAAGTTGCTCTCATTCTGGGTCAGGACGAGCTGGCCACCAACAGCATCATCATCAAAGACTTGGCCACGGGGGAGCAGACAACGTCTGCCCTAGACTTGGTCGTCGACGCGCTAACTGCGCGATTCAACTAATACAAAGGGAAGTTCATGCTTCGCACTAGAGAATCTGGAAGCCTACGTTTATCTGACGCTGGCTCTGAAGTCACGCTCGCTGGCTGGGTCGCTCGTCGACGCGACCATGGCGGTATTGCATTCCTAGACTTGCGTGATGCCTCTGGCGTTGTGCAAGTCGTGGTTAACGACGAAGCCATAGCCCATGACCTTCGCAACGAGTTCTGCTTGCAGATCACTGGCACCGTGCGCGTGCGCCCAGTTGGAAACGAAAACTCAGAGTTGCCAACTGGTGACATTGAAGTTGATGCAACGACTGTCACAGTGTTGAGCAAGAGTGCACCGCTACCTTTCCCAATTGACGACAACATCAACGTTGGCGAAGAGACTCGTTTGAAGTATCGCTACCTTGATTTGCGTCGTACTGCGGCAGGCAACGCTCTGCGCATGCGTAGCGAAGTTAACCGCCTAGCTCGCGATGTTCTGTCAGCTCGCAACTTTGTTGAAATTGAAACACCTACGTTGACTCGTTCAACACCTGAAGGTGCACGCGACTTCCTAGTGCCTGTTCGCTTGCAGCCAGGTCACTGGTACGCGCTTCCACAAAGTCCACAGTTGTTCAAGCAACTGCTCATGGTGGCTGGCATGGAACGCTACTACCAAATTGCGCGTTGCTATCGCGACGAAGATTTCCGCAAGGATCGTCAACCAGAATTCACCCAGCTCGATATCGAAATGAGCTTCGTTGAGCAAGACGACATCATCGAAGTAGGTGAAGCAATCGTTCGCAGTCTATGGAAGGGAACTGTCGGCTACGAAATTGGCGACATCCCTCGCATGACGTACTTTGAGGCGATGAATCGTTACGGTTCTGACAAGCCTGACCTTCGTTTTGACCTCGAACTCACCGAGTGCACCGAATACTTCGCTAAGACTGAGTTCCGAGTCTTCCAAGCTGAGTATGTTGGCGCTGTTGTTATGCCGGGTGGCGCCGATCAACCACGTCGCACTTTTGATGCTTGGCAAGACTGGGCTAAGCAGCGCGGTGCAAAGGGACTTGCCTATGTGACATGGGATGAGAACGGTGAACTTTCTGGTCCTGTTGCAAAGAACTTGTCGGACGAAGAACGCGCCGGCCTTGCAGCGCACGTGGGCGCGAAGCCTGGCGACTGCGCATTCTTTGCCGCTGGTGCAAAGAGCGCCTCACAGCAACTTCTCGGATCCGTACGTCTCGAAGTGGGCGAACGGTGCGGCCTAATCAATCAGGACGAGTGGTCATTCCTATGGATCGTTGACGCTCCAATGTTTGAAATGACTGACGACGGCTCATGGACTGCAGTCCATCATCCATTCACCTCACCAAACGCCGAATGGGTTGACCGTTTTGAAGAGTCACCAGGTGAAGCGCTCGCTTGGGCATACGACATCGTGTGTAACGGCAATGAAATCGGTGGCGGTTCGATCCGTATCCACCGCGGCGATGTTCAGCAACGTGTGTTCACAATGTTGGGCTTGTCCGACGAAGAAGCACAAGAGAAGTTTGGCTTCCTCCTTGAGGCCTTCGCGTTTGGTCCACCTCCACACGGCGGTATCGCATTTGGTTGGGACCGAATCTGCATGTTGCTTTCAGGCGCGAATAGCTTGCGCGACGTCATTGCGTTCCCGAAGACTGGCGCTGGATTCGATCCGCTTACTGCCGCACCAACACCAATCACGGATCAACAGCGTTTGGAAGCCGGCATTGATGCTGACCCATACGCAACCGAAGACGAATAACACACGTGACGTCATCGCTCTTCGATAGTGACGGTGGTAGCGGTGCCGCGCCACTTGCTGTGCGCATGCGCCCCCGCACTATCGAAGAGTTCGTTGGGCAAAGCCATGCGTTGAGCCAAGGTGGACCCTTGCGTCGCCTGCTTGATACGGATGCATCTGCTTCGCGTTCATCAGTCATCTTGTGGGGCCCACCGGGAACAGGCAAAACAACGCTTGCTCAATTGATGGCACGCGCAGGTTCTGCCAAGTTTGTTGAACTATCAGCAATCACTGCAGGTATTAAAGATGTACGCGATGTCATCACCGAAGCACAGAACAATCAATCAATGTTCGGCATGGCAACCGTTCTGTTCGTCGATGAAGTTCATCGTTTTAATAAAACTCAACAAGACGCACTTTTGCCAGGAGTTGAAAATGGCTGGGTGACCCTCGTTGCGGCAACGACCGAGAATCCTTCGTTCTCTGTTATCTCACCGCTGTTGTCTCGTTCGCTGCTGATCACGCTGCACAGTTTGAACAACGACGACATCAGCAAACTTCTCGATCGAGCTGTTAGCGACGAGCGCGGCTTGCGCAAAGAAGTTTCGCTAAGCGACGATGCCCGCGGCATGCTCATTCGCCTTGCTGGTGGCGATGCTCGTCGTGCTTTGACCGTACTTGAAGCAAGCGCAGCGGTCACTACTCAACTTGGTGCCACAGAAATCACCGAAGAACACGTCTCTCTTGCTAGCGATCACAACGTTGTGCGTTATGACAAAGCAGGGGACCAGCACTACGACGTTGTCAGCGCTTTCATTAAGAGCGTCCGCGGTTCTGACGCTGATGCTGCGTTGCACTATCTGGCCCGCATGCTCGAAGCTGGGGAAGATCCGCGCTTTATTGCACGCCGATTACTGATCCTTGCGAGTGAAGACATCGGCTTGGCTGATAATTCGATGTTGTCACTGGCTCAAGCCGCCGCACAGACGGTTGCGTTCATCGGTATGCCCGAGGCTCGAATTACTCTTGGCCACGTAACTATCGCTATGGCGCTGGCTCCAAAGTCAAACGCCGCCTATGTCGCCATGGACGCCGCCATCGCCGATGTGCGCACCAAAGACATCGGCGCAGTTCCGCCACACCTGCGTGACAGCCACTATGCACGTGCAGGAGATTTGGGTCATGGCGTTGGCTACATTTACCCACACGAACTGCCCGAAGGTGTTGCTGCTCAGCAATATCTGCCTGATGCACTGGCTACCGCACGTTATTACAACTCAACCGGACGCGGTTTCGAAGCCACAACCAAAACCCTGTGGGAACGGATTCGCGGACTGCTTGGACGCGACTAACTAGTTATTCGTTAGTCTTTAGCGATACACCGTAAGCAACGAGAGGGGCTACTCATGGATTCCGCTGAAATTCGCCAAAAGTTCTTGGATTACTTCGCGGCCAATGGCCATACTGTCGTTCCGAGTGCCAGCTTGCTACTGGATGACCCAACGTTGCTCTTTGTTAATGCGGGTATGGTTCCGTTCAAGCCCTATTTCCTTGGTGAAGCAGCGCCTCCGTACCCACGCGCAGCAAGCGTTCAAAAAGTTGTGCGAACCCTCGACATCGAAGAAGTAGGCAAGACCACGCGTCACGCATCGTTCTTCCAAATGTGCGGAAACTTTTCGTTTGGCGATTACTTCAAGCACGAAGCAATTCCATTCGCTTGGGATTTGCTCACCAAGTCAACTTCAGATGGTGGCTACGGTTTTCCAGAAGACAAACTGTGGGTGACTGTTTACCTGGATGATGACGAGGCAATCGACATTTGGCACAAACAAGTTGGCGTGCCACTCGATCGCATTCAACGTCGAGGTATGGCCGATAACTTCTGGTCCATGGGCGTACCCGGTCCATGTGGACCATGTTCAGAAATTTATTACGACCGCGGTCCAGAACATGGTCGCGACGGTGGACCAGTTGCTGACGAGGATCGCTACCTCGAAATTTGGAACCTTGTGTTCATGCAATTCGAACGTGCCGGCGGTCCAGGCAAAGAAGGCTATGAAATTCTCGGTGAACTACCTGCCAAGAACATCGATACGGGCATGGGTCTCGAACGAATGGCGGCGTTGCTCCAGGGCGTTGACAACATTTACGAAATCGACACCACCCGAATCATTTTGGACCGAGCAAGCGCACTAACCGGCGCAAAGTACGGCGTAAATGAAAAGACAGATGTCGCTCTGCGCGTTATTGCTGACCATGCTCGTACGTGTGCCTTCCTCATTAGCGACGGCGTTCTTCCAGGCAACGAAGGTCGCGGTTATGTCCTTCGTCGCATTCTGCGACGCGTGGTTCGCAACATGCGTCTGCTTGGTGCTCATGAACCAACAATTGCTGAATTGATGGACGCCAGCATTCAAGCGATGTCGCCTCAATATCCGGAATTACTCACTGATAAGGGACGTATCACTTCGATTGCCGTTGCCGAAGAGGAATCGTTCCTTCAAACACTCGAACGCGGAACTTCGATGTTCGACATGGCGGTCAAGGAACTCAAGAGCAGCAAGGCAACGACCTTGACTGGTGACTCTGCGTTCGCATTGCACGACACTTTTGGTTTCCCAATCGATCTCACACTTGAAATGGCAGCCGAACAAGGCGTCAAGGTGGACGAAGAAGGCTTCCGCGCACTGATGCAAGAACAGCGCAGCCGGGCGAAAGCCGATGCAGCAGCCCGCAAGAGTGGTGTGGTTCCAGTCACGACGTACCGCGACATCATGGGCCGTTCTGGCACTACTTCCTTCTTGGGATACTCCGAAACACAATCCGAGTCACACATCACCGGCATCATCGTTGATGGCAACGACGTATCTAGCGCAAGCGAAGGCACCGAAGTTGAAGTTCTCGTAGATCGCACTCCGTTTTACGCCGAAAGTGGTGGCCAGCTTGCTGACCACGGTGTCATCACACTTGATGACGGCACTCAGGTAGAAATCGTTGACGTGCAAACGCCAGTTCCTGGATTGATTGTTCATCGCGGCAAGGTTGTTAAGGGTGCTCTCGAAGTTGGTGCACACGCGGTCGGCCAAGTTGACATCAACCGACGCCTGGCAATTTCTCGTGCTCACACGGCAACCCACATGGTCCACAAGGCATTCCGTGAAGCATTAGGCGAAACGGCCACTCAGATGGGTTCAGAGAACTCGCCAGGTCGTCTTCGTTTCGATTTCCCAAGTGCTGGAGCCGTTCCACAATCGGTCATGAATGACGTTGAAGCACGCGTTAACGAATTGCTCATTCAGGATTTGCTGGTAACTGCAGAAGTGATGACACAAGACGAGGCTCGTAAGACCGGAGCTATGGCATTGTTCGGCGAGAAATACGGTGACCAAGTGCGCGTCGTTTCAGTTGGCGATTGGGCACGTGAACTTTGTGGCGGTACACACACCACAAGCACCGGACAACTCGGCGTAGTTTCGTTCTTGTCCGAAGGTTCAATTGGTGCCGGCGTACGACGCGTCGAAGCTCTCGTCGGTGCAGATGCTTACCGATTCCTCGCACGTGAACATTCGATCGTCGCGCAATTGGCCGACATGACGAAGGCGCGCCCTGAGGAATTGCCCGACCGCATTGGCAAGATGATGGAACGTCTTCGCAACGCCGAAAAGGAAATCAACAAAGTCAAGAGTGCTGCGTTGATGAACGACATTCACGGTCTACTTGGCACACCAACTGATGTAGGCAATGTGAAGCTATTCCGCTTTGTTGCTCCAACTGGCACAGATGCGGCATCACTTCGCGACATCGTTACCTCGGCCAAATCCAAGATCACTGTCAGTGGATACGTTCTGGTTGGTGCTGTAGTTGAAGACGGCAAGATCAGCGTTGTGACAGCAACTGATAATGCTGCTCGTGACGCAGGCGCTAGTGCAGGCGAGGTCCTCAAGGCACTGTTACCGATGATCGATGGTCGTGGTGGCGGCAATGCCGAAATGGCTCAAGGCGGCGGAACCAAGACAGATGGCCTGGATGCCGGACTTGAAGCCGTGGCTGTGGCGTTAAAGTCGTAATGTGATTCGAGGCATTCGCTTCAGCGTTGATGTTGGCCAGAGCCGTGTAGGTTTGGCGCGGACTGACCCCGAAGGCACGATGGCGCTCCCAGTAGCAACTATCAAAGTCAAAGAGAAGTCAGTCGCAGACATTGCCGCAATCATTAACGAATATGAACCGATTGTGATTTATGTTGGGCTGCCCTTGAATTTGCAAGGAGAGCACACTGGGTCAACTCAGTACGCGTTGGACTTTGCCAGTTCGCTCAAGCCCTTGGTTTCCTGCGAAATTCGCCTCGTTGACGAGCGACTTTCCACAGTCTCGGCGGCTTCTGCCTTACGTTCTGCAGGTCATACGGCACAATCGTCTAAGGACATCATTGATCAAGCCGCGGCAATCGTCATTCTCGAACATGCGCTTGATTATGAATCCAAGCGAAATGTACTGGCAGGCGAACCCGTAGGGGAGTAAACGTGAGCAACCTCGACATCTTCGCCGAGCCAAGTGGCAATAATCAACCGAAGTCCCACCAAGCTCCAAAAGAACCCAAACGCGCTCGTGGCTTTCTTATCGCATTACTCGTAATCGCTCTGGTCGTTGGTTCTATCGCGGTTGCCGTGCCAAAAGTTCTGAAACATTTTTCAGGTCCTGCCGACTTCTCTGGCGAAGTCGGCTCTGCCGTTGTTTTTGAAATTTCGCAGGGACAAACACTGGCCCAAATTGGAAATCAACTTAAGGCCAAGAACATCGTTGCTTCAGTAGATGCATTCACTAAAGCTGCGGCCGACAATCAAGATAGCGCTTCGATTCAGCCTGGGTTCTACAACTTAAAGACACACATGAAGGCAGCCGAAGCTTTGCTTGCTTTACTCAACCCAGCTTCGCGAAATGTCCACCAAGTTGTTATCCCAGAGGGTAAACGAGCCTCGTGGATTCTTGACACATTAACCAAAAAGACTGGAATCCCGCGCAGCGAATTCGAAACAGCCCTCAAAGACACCAATGCACTTGGACTGCCGTCCTATGCCAAGGGAAATCCCGAAGGCTTTTTGTTTCCAGCTACTTACGACATCGCACCGGATGCAACTGCGGCTTCGATTCTCAAAGACATGGTCAACAAATATATGTCCGTTGTTGCCAACCTTGATCTCGAATCAAAAGCAGCGGCACTCAACATGACGCCACAACAAATCATCACCATCGCCTCGCTCGTAGAAGTCGAAGGGCACCCTCGCGATTTCGCAAAAGTTTCACGTGTTGTTTACAACAGACTCAAAGCGCCAATGCGACTGCAATTCGATTCCACAGTGAATTACGGTCTGGGAAAGTCCGACATCATTTTGACTAATGACCAACTCAACAAGGACACGCCATACAACACGTACTTGCATGATGGACTTCCACCAACACCAGTCGGTAACCCAGGCGAAGCTGCCATTACTGCTGCTCTCAATCCAGCAGCTGGGGATTGGCTGTACTTCACAACAGTTAATTTGGACACTCAGGAAACAAAATTCACTAAATCGTATTCAGAGTTCCTCACGATCAAGAACGAGTTCCTCAAGTACTGTTCCGACAATCCTGGGAAGTGCTAGCTATGCACGCCGCAGTTTTGGGTAGCCCTATTTCCCATTCACTTTCACCAGTTTTACATCGCGCAGCGTATACAGATTTGGGCCTTGATCATGATTATCAAGCTATAGAAGTAACCGAGGAAACTTTTCCGAGTTTCATCAGAACCCTTGATGAATCATGGTTAGGTCTGTCGCTGACAATGCCGCTCAAAGAAGTTGCCTTTGACGTAGCAGATGAAGTTAGCCCGGTCGCACTCCTGGCACGAGCTATTAACACTTTAATAATCGGACCGCAGTTAACTGCCGACAACACAGATGTCATTGGAATTGTCCAAGCAGTTCGAGAGATGACATCTCATGATTTGTCGTCAGCAGTGATTTTCGGATCAGGTGCCACAGCACGTTCAAGTATCGTGGCAGCCAGCCAGTTAGGCATCACATCAATTCAAGCCGTCGCTCGGAACCACAAGGCTCTATTTGAATGCGAATCAATTGCCCAAAAGCTCGGCATTGAGTTCCGTGACGTCGCACTTGCTGATGTGCAGTTCACAAACGAGACCCTGACTATCAATACCACTCCTGCAGGCGCAGCCGATAGCATCGCGGATTTAGTAATTGACCCACAAGGACCGATACTCGACGTCGTCTATCATCCATGGCCATCGGCATTAGCTTCTCGTTGGCACGCTCAGGATTGCATCGCAATTCCGGGCTACTTGATGCTGCTTCATCAAGCGGCCAAGCAAGTCGAACTCATGACAGGACGTGAAGCCCCGCTGCACGCAATGCGAACTGCACTTATGCAAGCATTACTTGAACGCTAACTATGGACATCATCATCGTCGTTGCTGGCGTCCTGCTGTATCTTTTGCCAATCTCAATTCTGACGGTATACGGCAGCTGGCTATCAATAATTGACTTGCGCACTCATCGCTTACCCAACAGAGATGTTGCCTTGTTAACTGTGATCATCATTTCGAGTGAAGTGCTACTCAGTGTCGTTTCCGGCGAAGTTGGCGCGTTGAAGTCTGCAATTGTTACTGCCTTAATGATGACAATGGTCTACGCTGGCCTGTACTTGGCTAGCCGTGGCAGTTTGGGAATGGGTGACGTTAAGTATTCAGCAGCTAACGGCTTAGTGCTGGGTTATTACTCAGCAGCCAGCACGTCACATCTGAGTGTCGCTGTGCAGTGTGTATTGCTGACTTTTGTAATTGGTGGCATCGTCGCAATTATCGGGATGCTAACCGGCAAATTAAATCGCAAGTCCAGAATTGCCTTTGGGCCATTTATGACCGTTGCCACCGTCCTTATGGTGGCCGTGTCGAGCCTAAATTAGCCTTGTTCTAGCCGAACATGAAAGAATAGGGACATGTTGAGATGGCTAACCGCAGGTGAATCGCACGGCCAGGCTCTGACTGGTGTGATTGATGGGTTACCAGCTGGTGTCCAGTGCACTACTCAAAACATCACGGATGCTTTGGCACGACGCCGCCTCGGATTTGGCCGCGGAGCACGCATGAAGTTTGAACAAGATGCAGTGACGATCACCGGTGGGATTCGTCATGGCGTTTCCATGGGCGGTCCAATTGCACTCAACATTGCAAACTCTGAATGGCCCAAATGGGACGTCGTCATGTCAGCGGATCCAGTCGATGCCGCTGCACTTGAAAATATCGCGCGTAGCGCACCGTTGACGCGTCCGCGTCCCGGCCATGCTGACCTAGCTGGAATGCAAAAGTTTTCGCTTGACGACATTCGCCCGATTTTGGAACGTGCCAGTGCCCGTGAAACAGCTGCACGTGTAGCCCTTGGCGAAATTGCCAAACAATTCCTCGATCAAGCAGCAGGAATTCAGATTCTTAGTCACGTCGTCTCGATCGGACCCGTTGAAACCGACACTGATGAACTCCCAACATATGACGACTTAAATTCCATTGACGAAGATCCAGTTCGTTGCTTCTCACGCTCGGCAAGTGCTGCCATGCAAGCCGAGATTTCATCAGCTCACTCCGACGGTGACACTATCGGTGGAGTAGTTGAAGTTCTGGCATACAACTTGCCTGTTGGTTTAGGTTCACACACTCACTGGGACCGCCGTCTCGACAGCAAGTTAGCCGCTGCCCTCATGGGTATCCAAGCCATTAAGGGTGTCGAAGTCGGTGACGGTTTTGAGACTGCACGTCGACGTGGCACCGTTGCGCACGATGAAATCTTTAACGACGAAGGAACCTTACGTCGTCGATCAGGTCGCGCAGGTGGAACCGAAGGCGGCATGAGCACTGGCGATGTACTTCGAGTGCGCGCTGCTATGAAACCAATTTCTACCGTTCCAAAAGCACTGGAAACGGTGGATGTTTCTACCGGTGAAAGTGCAGTTGCCATCAATCAACGCTCTGATGCATGTGCGGTACCGGCAGCTGGCGTGGTAGCCGAAGCCATGGTTGCCTTAGTTTTAGCCGAAGCACTGTTGGATAAATTCGGCGGCGATCACGTCACGGAAACAGCTCGAAACATCGAGTCTTACAAAGCGCACCTAGGTCGTTAATCGTGGCGAGCATCGTTCTCATTGGCGTTCCAGGAGCTGGCAAAAGCACCATCGGCGAATTAATCGCAGCCCATCTTGGTCGGCCGTTTGTAGATTCAGATCATGTCATCGAGCAGCGCGCTGGCAAACCTATCGCTGACATTTTTACTACTGATGGTGAACCAGCATTTCGCAAACTTGAAGCAGACACGATTGCAGATGTATTGGCTGGCCCTGATGCAGTTGTTTCTCTTGGTGGCGGTGCACTGGGTAACGAAGCAACTCGCGAACTGGTCAAAGCGCATACGGTTTTGTGGCTACAAACTGGACTTGCACAAGCTGTCGATCGCGTAGGACTGAACCGCAATCGTCCATTGCTCCTTGGCAATGTGCGCGGCCAATTGGCTTCGCTTATGACAGCTCGCGAACCGATTTACCGAGAAGCGGCAAATCTCGCGGTAGACACTTCTGAATTAACGATCGAGGAAGTCACTCACGCAGCATTAGCTGTACTTGCCGAGGCAGGTATCACTGCATGACAGCAATTACGGTAAATGCCGACATTACCTACAACGTGGAAATTGGACACGGTTCAATCCAACGAATAGTGGAGTTCCTTGGTGACAGCGATCGTGTCGCAATTATTCATCCGGAAGCTCTTGCAACTACTGGCGAAGCGCTGCGGGCAAGTTTGACGAACGTAAAAGCAATCACCATCCAAATTCCCGATGCCGAATCCGCAAAAACTGCTGATGTGCTTCGGTTCTGTTGGGATGCCCTCGGGCGCGAAGGCTTCACTCGCAATGACACCGTTATTTCGCTCGGTGGGGGAGCAACAACAGATCTAGCAGGTTTCGTAGCGGCCACCTGGCTTCGAGGTGTTCGCCTCATTCACATCCCGACCACCTTGTTGGCCATGGTCGATGCAGCCGTTGGCGGCAAGACTGGCATCAATACAAGCGTTGGCAAGAACCTTGTCGGTTCCTTTTACTCGCCACTTGCAGTCTTGTGCGATTTGGATTTTCTCAGCACTCAGAACTCTGATGATTACGTCAGCGGTTTAGCCGAAATCATCAAGGCTGGATTCATTCGCGACTCGCGCATTCTTGAACTCATCGAGTCGGATCCAGTTGGCGCGCGTAGCCCGTACTGGACGCACACCGAAGAAATTATCAGCCGGGCAATTCAGGTCAAAGCAGATGTTGTGGGTAACGACCTCAAAGAAACGTTGGGCACCAATGTCGGACGTGAGATTTTGAACTACGGCCACACGTTTGCACATGCAATCGAACGTAGCGAGAACTACACCTGGCGCCATGGCAATGCTGTTGCAGTCGGCATGGTTTACGTTGCCGAATTAGCTCATCTCGATGGCTGGATGAGTCGCGAGCTTGTCGATCGACACCGCCGCGTTCTCAAAGCAGTGGGCCTGCCAACGGCTTATACGTCAGGCAATTGGGACGATTTACTCTCAGCTATGAAGATGGACAAAAAGACTCGCGGAGATCAATTACGATTCGTCATCCTCAAAGATGTGGCGACACCAGCGATTCTCACAGGTCCAGCTCCGGCGTTGCTATTTGCTGCATACAAAGAAATAGTGAATCCTTAAACCATGCGCAAAGTCATGGTTCTTAACGGCCCCAACTTAGACAAACTTGGAACACGCGAACCAGATGTCTATGGCGCACTCACACTGTCAGACATCGAACAGTTGTGCCATGAATTTGGTGCTGCTAACGACATGGAAATTGATTTTCGGCAATCAAACGACGAATCAGTTTTGATTGGCTGGCTACACGAAGCCGCTGAAAACAAAACCCCGCTAGTTTTCAATCCGGCTGCCTTCACTCACTACTCAGTTGCAATTCGCGATGCAGCAGCAATGTGTAGTGCACCAATCATCGAAGTTCACCTCAGCAATCCGATAAAGCGTGAAGAGTTTCGTCATACTTCGCTCATTTCTGGCATAGCTCATGGAACTATCAGCGGTTTTGGTGCGAACTCGTACTTGCTCGCATTGCGAGCGCTATTAAACCTGTGACCAGACTCAGCCGCATCCAACAATCGCTTGACGTTAGCCAAGCTTTCTATGTTTCAGATGCTCTCAATATCAGGTACCTGTGTGGATTCACGGGATCGTTTGGCGCGCTTTTTGTCACCACACACAACGCCACTTTGCTGACCGACTCGAGATACCTCATTCAGGCAGGCTCCGAGACCACTGGAGTTTCAATTTCGGCAACTGGCAACCTTTACCCAGATCAAGAACTCACACGAAACATCAACGAGGTCTTGTTCGAAAAGTCCCACTTGACCATCGAACGTCACGAACGTTTATTGGCGACCGTTCCTCACGCAACGACCACTGGCACGAGTGCTCGAATTGAACAACTTCGCATAGTTAAAGACGAAGCGGAAATTGCATTGATACGCCAAGCGTGCGCTATTTCAACTCGAGCTCTTCGCGAAGTGTCCTCCCACATTCACGAGGGAATGAGTGAACGCCAAGTCGCTCGTTTGCTTGATTCAACAATATTAGATTTCGGAGCTCATGCAATTGCATTCGAAACTATCGTTGCTTCGGGACCACACAGTGCCATCCCACACCACCAACCAACGGATCGCTTCCTTACCGATGGGGACTTCCTCAAAATCGATTTTGGCGCCGCTGTGAATGGTTACCACTCTGATTGCACCCGAACTTTTGTCATTGGTCATCCAAGCGACTGGCAACGCCAGGTGTACAACCAAGTGCTTGCCGCACAGACGGCTGGCCGGAATGCAATTGGTATTGGGCGCACATTCGCCGAAGTCAACACAGCTGCCCGATCTGCAATTACTAACCCCGAATATGCCGCGACTTTTCAACATGGTTTGGGCCACGGAGTAGGACTCGCCATCCACGAGGACCCGTTCTTTAGTGCCTCGCAACAGGCTAAGATTGAGCCTGGAATGGTGTTCACGGTCGAACCAGGTATCTATCTGGCTGATCGTGGTGGAGTTCGCGTCGAGGACACATTGCTCATCACGCCACAAGGTTACGAAAATTTGACCGAGTTTTCGTATGACCTCATTAGCCTCGGTTAACGCATAAAGGAGCAGCTCGTGGCAAGCACGAACGACCTCAAGAATGGTCTTGTACTCAACATCGACAACGTCCTATGGACTGTCGTTGAATTCCAGCACGTAAAGCCTGGCAAGGGACCTGCATTCGTTCGTACCAAGCTCAAGAACGTGCTGACAGGCAAAGTTGTCGACAAGACTTTTAATGCTGGCGTTTCCGTTGAGACGGCTTCGGTTGATAAGCGCGAAATGCAGTACCTGTACCGCGATGGCGAAAACTGGATCTTTATGGATACCCAGAATTACGACCAGTACCCGGTCTCGGATGCCATTGTTGGCGATGCTCGCAACTACATGCTGGAGAATCAAGAAGCTGTCGTAGCCATCTACCAAGATGCTCCGATTTACCTAGAACTTCCAGCAAGCGTTGAACTCATGGTCACATACACAGAACCTGGCCTTCAGGGCGATCGCTCTAGCGCTGGAACCAAGCCAGCAACACTCGAAACAGGTGCAGAAATCAAGGTGCCGTTGTTCTTGGAGTCAAACACCAAGATCAAGGTCGACACTCGCGATGGTTCGTACTTGGGTCGCGTCAACTAGTGCGTACCCGAACAAAGGCACGTCAACGCGCAGCCGAAGCTCTCTACGAGGCTGAAGTCCGTAGCGTTGACCCAGCAGAAATCATTGCTCGCAATCCAGATGCAAACGAATACACCGGATTTATCGTCGGTGTGGTCCAAGAAAATTTGCCGCGTATTGATGAAACTATTTCGACGTATTCCCGAGACTGGTCACTTGACCGCATGCCAGCTGTAGACCGTGCAATTTTGCGGGTAGCAGTGGCTGAATTACTTTTCGATACAGCTTTAGATTCGGCAGTAATCATCTCGGAAGCCGTAGAAGTAGCGGCAAATATTGGTTCCGAAGAAGCCGGAAAGTTTCTCAACGGGATTTTGGGCCAAATCGCGACAGTTCGCTCTAGCCAGATAACGCTGTAAATTCAACGTGTTTGGTGCCCTGAGTGGGATTCGAACCCACACTGAACGGTGTTTGAGACCGCGCTCTCTGCCGGTTGGAGTACCAGGGCGTCCCACTAGGTTACAGTGTTCGCGCCCAGGTTCAAACCGTAGGCTTACCTTATGAGCCAAATCCGTGTCGTGGTTGCCGACGACGAGTCGATTATTCGAATGGATTTAATCGAAGTCCTCACAGGCGCAGGTTATGACGTAGTCGGTCAAGCCGGCGACGGCCAGGCAGCGCTCGAAGCGATCAACACGCTTGCTCCTGATATCGCAATCTTGGACGTCAAGATGCCAAACATGGACGGCATTGAGGTTGCTCGTGCCGTTAGGGACCAGGTACCTGTCGTGCTACTGACTGCGTTTGGTCAAACGGAAATTGTGGCAGCGGCTACCGATGCCGGCGTCATGGGTTATCTCGTCAAACCTTTTTCTGGATCTGAAATTGTGGCGGCAATCGAAGTTGCCA
The DNA here is from genome assembly GCA_023260395.1 of Candidatus Nanopelagicales bacterium. Lineage (GTDB taxonomy): Bacteria > Actinomycetota > Actinomycetes > S36-B12 > UBA5976 > UBA5976. The sequence continues at coordinate 29,188 of JALQVI010000003.1, read as the reverse complement.
GGAGCCGATTCGCTGACATTCGGGCATTAACCGAAGACCGCGACGGCTTGGCACTAACAATCGAAACTCGCAAGGTGTTGGAGCGCGCAAAAGGACTCATGCAGTTGCACATGAAGATGTCCGAACCAGATGCGTTTCGTTGGATACAAAAATCAGCAATGGACCGACGCGTATCAGTGCGTGAAGTTGCAGAAAGCATTATCGCTGAGCTCACAAAATCATGACGAGCAACTTAACCATCCCAAACGCTTTAAGTTTGTTGCGCCTCTTAGGTGTGCCTGTCTTTTTTTGGCTGATTGTCGGCCCCGAAAAAGACGGTTGGGCAATGATTTTGTTGGTTGTCAGTGCCTTTACAGATTGGCTGGACGGCTACCTTGCCCGTCGCCTGAAGCAATACAGCCGGCTAGGGGAGCTTCTTGATCCTGCAGCAGATCGCCTTTATGTCGTAGCCACACTGATTGCCTTAGTTGTTCGCGACCTTGTGCCTTGGTGGGTGGCCGTCATCATTATCGCTCGAGATGTACTTATGGCAGGTGTCCTGCTGGGCCTCAAGCGCAATGGGATTACTGGGGTGCCAGTTCATTTCGTTGGAAAAGCCGCGACAATGAATCTGCTCTATGCGCTCCCTCTTGTATTGTTAGGTTCATTTGCGGGAACTCTTGGCCATGTGGCGCACATTTTTGGTTGGGCGTTTTTGTTGTGGGGGATTGCTATGTATTGGTACGCAGCAGTGCTCTACATTCAGCAGGTTCGCCAATTAGAGATTCGACTTTTCACATGAGTAGCAATCCTTCTCTCGATGCTTTGCTTGCCGATGCTTTAGTTTCGGATTATCAACGCATTCCCGCTCGCGAAACTCGACCTCGGCTTGTCCTGGTATTGGCTGGTTTAAGTGGCGCCGCACTTGCGTTCATTCTCGGTCTTGCCGTACATGCGACCTCGGAAAATGCGAATCAAAACCAACTCACTCGCCAAGCACTCATCACGCGCGTTCAACAAGCCGATGCTCGAGTCTCAAGTTTGGAAAAGCTCGCTCTGGAGGCACAACGTGACTATCAAGCAGCCAGCCAAGCGCAACTCAGCGGAACTTCACTTGGTCAACAAGCCCAAGATCGACTCGCACGACTTCAGTTAGCTGCTGGTTACACACCTGTGACTGGTTCAGGCGTCGAGATTACAGTTCAAGACGCCAAAATCGATCCGACTGCGCCAACGGGCGCCAATTCTCCAGGCAAAATCATGGATCGCGATTTACAGCTCATCGTGAACGGCTTATGGCAATCAGGCGCCACAGCAATTTCAATTAACGAGCGTCGCCTCACGTCATCCTCTGCTATTCGCGCCGCAGGCGAAGCAATCCTGGTCAATTACCGGCCACTTGTGCCGCCCTATCGCATCAAAGCCATTGGCAAAGACGGCGGAGCTTTGGCGGGACGTTTTCGCGACAGCTCCGCGGGGCTCTTGCTTGAAGAACTTCAGAGTCGTTACGGCGTAATCTGGGAACTACAAACGTCAGGTGACACCACAATCCCTGCAGCGACAACGGATAACAATTCCACAGGAGGAACACCGTGATTCCAGCAATTGGCTTACTCGTCGGTGTGCTCCTTGGTTTGATTTTGCATCCAACGGTTCCGTTATGGTTACAGCCTTATCTACCTATTGCCGTTGTCGCGGCACTTGATGCGGTTTTCGGCGCTTTTCGTTCCGTGCTTGATGGCATCTTCAACGATCGTATTTTCGTCATTTCATTCCTGTCTAATGTCTTGGTTGCCGCGCTCATCGTTTTCCTCGGCGACCAACTCGGAGTTGGCTCTCAAATGTCCACTGGTGTTGTCGTCGTATTAACGATGCGCATCTTCGCTAACGTCGCAGCTATTCGTCGACATTTGTTGAAGGCATAAGTTTCATGGGCATGCACAGTGCGCCACGACCGGCGCGAACTTCTGCTGAGGCACGGTTTCGACTCATTCGCAGTTTGAAACCAGCGATGAGCCGAACTCAAATAATGATCACCGTGTTATTCGTGGTTCTTGGTTTTGCAACGATGGCAGCTATCCGGGGTAACCCAGCGAGCACATTGCTTGCAAACGCACGCCAAAGTGACCTCGTCAGTTTGCTCGATGATTTGGCGCAACGCGAAGCGCGACTCCAGTCAGAAATTAGCCGCTTGGAAACCGCCCGCGAAACCTTGCTCGGTGGCGACCAGTATCAAGCGCTCAATGAAGCCAAACGACGCGCAACGGCACTGGGGAAGTTGGCGGGCACTGAACCTGTCAGCGGCTCAGGAATAACAATCGCAATTTCTGGGAATCTGACTGCGAGTACGTTGCTCGATGCCATCCAAGAACTGCGCGATGCCGGGGCTACTGCAATCCAGATTTCGGATAGCAATCTTGACGTGCGCGTGGTTGCCAATTCTTGGTTTGGCGATAGCGAAAACGGCGTGACGGTCTCGGGAACCGCTTTAGAAGTTCCGATCACGATTACCGCGGTAGGCGACCAGAGCGTTTTAACCCCAGCAATGAAGATTCCTGGGGGATTAGAGGACACCGTGGGCTCCGGAGGCGGTACTGTGACCATCACCCCAACAGATGACGCGACTGTGTCAGCTGTCGTACCGCTACCCACTTCTTAGCCCGAGTGTCGTAGGCTAATCCCATGAGTAATGTACCTGCAGATCTTTGCTACACCGCTGAGCACGAATGGGTTCAGGTTGTAGATGCCACCACAATGCGCTTCGGTATTACCGACTACGCACAAGACGCCCTCGGCGACATCGTTTTCGTCAGCTTGCCAGAAGTTGGCGCAACACTTACCGCTGGTTCAACCTGCGGTGAGGTTGAATCAACCAAGAGCGTGAGTGACATCTATGCACCTGTATCTGGTGTAGTTGCTGCTCGTAACGATGCAGTTGAAACCGCACCAGAAACACTCAACACAGATCCTTATGCAAAGGGTTGGCTTGTTGATGTGACAGTTGCTGATGCCAACGCATTGTGTGCTGAACTTCTGGACGCAGCTGCCTACACCGCAATCATCTCTGCTTAAGGCAAACCAACATGACGACAGTATGCGTAGTTTGCGGAAACGTTAATGACGCTGCCTCTCGCTTCTGTTCGTCATGCGGTGCTGCACTTGGCACAACTTCAGACACGAGCGTAATCTCGCTGGTCACAGAAACAGATACCAGCGAGATTTCGCTAGCTGACATTGAAGCACTCGGCGCGCTCCCAACTGGCTCAGCCTTCTTGGTAGTGCATCGAGGTGCTCTCGAAGGCGTGCGGTTCCCACTTGATGTTCGAAAGACTGAACCCATCACGATTGGTCGGTCGCCTGAAAGCGGTGTTTTCCTTGACGATGTCACTGTGTCACGTAAACATGCATCATTGGAATTTAATGGTGCAACGTGGGTTATTACGGACGCCGGCAGCCTCAACGGAACCTACGTAAATCGCAAGCGTGTGGATTCCCAAGAATTAGCCGAAAACGACGAAGTCCAAATTGGAAAATACCGTTTTGTTTATTTATCTGCCGCAACAGGTGAGTAAGTGAGCAACTCAGAAGCACAGCGCATTTCCCACGAAGCGCTCTTTAGTATCGGTGAAGTGCTCACGCGACTGCGTGATGAATTTCCTGATATTTCTATTTCCAAGATTCGTTTTCTTGAGGCCAACAGCCTGGTAACTCCAGAACGTACCCCAAGCGGATATCGCAAATTTTCACGCGTTGATGTCGAACGTCTTCGTTACGTATTGCGCATGCAACGTGATCATTTTTTGCCGTTAAAGGTCATCCGCGAAAATCTCGATGCTATGGATCGAGGGCTACAGGCACCAACACCAGAGTCGACGAAACCAACACCGCCTCGAGCTCTAGAAAGCACAGACGCTCTTGAACGTGCAGCGGCACCGACCGCAATCCGTCTAACTGAGCGTGAATTGATTGAACATGGCGCAGCTTCAGAGACACTTGTGTCACAACTTCAAGACTTCGGATTAATTACCCCTGATGCCACTGGTCACTTTGATGCCAATGCTTTAGGTGTGGTTCGCACAAGTGTTCAGCTGGGGACATTCGGGCTTGAACCTCGCCATTTGAAAACTGTTCTGTCCAGCGCCAGTCGCGAAATCGATTTGTTCACACCACTGGTAACAGCTGCTCGCACCGGAAAGAACGGTGCTTCCGCTGCCCAAGCCGAGGAGCTCACGCTTCAACTAGCTAATTCCATTTTGCAGTTGCATGAACTTCTTATTCGTAGCCTGATCGACCAACAGTCCTAAGCGCGTAGAATCTTTATTGTGATACCTGTTGATGTTGTTGGCGTTCGCCTAGAGTTGCCCGGCAATCAACCCGTTCTCATTCTTCGCGACCAAGAATTTCCGCGTTATCTTCCTTTGTGGATTGGCGAAAACGAAGCTAAAGCGATCACACTACTTTTGACCAATACACGATCCAGTCGTCCTTTGACTCACGAACTACTGGCAAATGTCATCGCTAACCTTGGCGAAAAGGTAATTTCTGTAACGATCACTGAATTGCTCGAAGGAACGTTTTACGCCACCGTGAATTTTGCGAATCACGATTCCATCAGCGCTCGCCCAAGCGATGCTGTCGCATTGGCCTTGCAATCCGGCGCTCCAGTTTTCGTCAGCGACGAAGTAATGGATGAAGCCGCACTCGACATCATCGAAGATGAAGAAGAAGAGTCGGATGAAGAGCTCGAAAAGTTCCGGGCATTTCTAGACGAAATTAATCCTGAAGACTTTAGCTAAAAACTTCAGACGCGACTGGTGGACGACAACCTTTTCGCGTACAAGTAACTGCTGCAGCGTGAACAGCTTGAGTCAATACCTGCAACACATTGGAAGCGGTAAATCGCACTTCTGAATCACTGTCGACTAGTCCAGAAACTAGCCACGCCATCAACGTATCTCCGGCACCAACAGTGTCAACGACCTCAATCACCGGCGCAGCAACATGACCAAACTCAACACCATCGGCATACGCCCACGCACCTCGGGAACCAGCAGTCAGTACAACAAGTCGCGGTCCACGTTGTGACCATTGTGAAGCGACCTCATGCGCGCTTTCTCTTGGCGAAATCCACGCTAAGTCTTCGTCGGAAACTTTCACGACGTCGCTGTTACTAACCCAACGAATAATGCGCTCGCGTATGAGATCAGCCTGCTCAGGATTGACAGCACTGGGTCGTGCATTTGGGTCGTAGGCGAGCAGGATGCCGACGTTGCGTTGTTTTTGGGCCCAGCTAAATATTTCGTCGCAGCCAGGGGTGAACACGCTTACGAGTGAACCTGTAACGATTGCTTGAGTATTGGGCGCTAATGGTGTTGCTAATTCTGATTGCGTCCATTGCCAATCAGCGGTTCCATCCATTGTGAACGTGTAGGCAGGTGCACCGTCGTCGGAAAGCACGATGTCGACAGTTGTGGCTGGTTCGTAAGCGATGACCGACTCTTCGATGTTTAGCCCAGCGTTACGTGCTGCTGTTTTCAAGAACTGTCCAGAGTCGTCGTTTGAATATCGCGCCCTCAGCCGTACGTCATGGTTTGCAACGTGCATAGCAAGTGCGGTATTTGCGGAACTTCCACCTGCAACATCCGTAATTGAGTCACCTGTAATGAATCGGTCAAGGACGACTTCGCCAATAACTGTTACAACTGCCACGACAGAACCCTCCCGCACGGCTTACACTTTCTGGTGTATCTAACTTAGCGTTCTAACACTGGCCGCATAGGAGGCTTTCGATGGGTGTAACCATTCGGGATGTCGCAAAATTGGCTGATGTCAGCGTTGCAACTGTCAGCCGCGCATTGCGCGGTCACAGCACCGTATCGGCTGCTACCAAGGACCGCGTAGAAGCTGCAGCGGCTGATTTGGAATACATTTTGCCGTTTCGCTCAGAGGCTGCACTTCGTACCCGACCGATACGCGTGGCCGCAGTGATGCCTCACATAGGACGCTGGTATTTCGCACAAGTGCTCGAAGGTATCGAGAGTGTGCTTTCGGATCGTGAAGGCGAAGTCATGTTGGTGCGACCGTTTGATCGCCAGAACCGTCGTCGTAGTTTGGTTGATCTACTCGATAGCAATGTCATCGACGCAGCCGTCGTTGTAAGTCTGCCGGTAACCGACCTTGAGGTTGCAACACTCAAAGAACGCGGAATTGGACTTTCGCTGTTGGGAACCACACATGCACATGTACCGAATGTCTCGATCGATGATGTCGATGCTGCGCGCCAGTTAACAGCACATTTCATTGAACAGGGTCATTCCCGAATTGGATTAATCAGTAGCGCACCATTTGATCCAACACCAAGCATGGTGGCCGTTAACCGCCGTAAAGGTTTCCATGCCGCACTTAACGACAATGGATTACGTCCAGATCCTGAACTTGAAGTCGATACAGACTTTTCCATTCGAGGTGCCCAGCGGGCTATGGAGCGCTTGTTTTCTTTGCCAAATCCACCAACAGCTATCGTTGCCGAAAGCGACGAGTTAGCTTTCGGCGTTATGACCGCAGCACGGATGCACGGGTTGCGAATTCCAGAAGACCTAAGTGTCGGCGGTATCGACAACCATGACTTGTCCGAAGCCTGGGACCTAACGACCATCGCGCAACCTGTTGCATCACTAGGAGAACTTGCTACATGGCAAGCCACGTCAAAGAGTGAAGGCAACGCATCCGTTGTGATGCCTACTTCACTGATTGTTCGTGGTAGCTCAATGCGGCACATTCCATGACAAATACGTGGTGGTCAGGAGCGGTTGTCTACCAGGTGTACCCGCGGTCATTCTTTGACAGCAACTCTGATGGCATTGGTGATTTGGCTGGCGTTCAAGCAAAACTGCCGTATCTCAAGAGTCTTGGAGTAGACGCAATTTGGCTGTCACCGTTTTATCCATCGCCGATGTGTGACAGCGGGTACGACATTTCAAATCCTCGCGATGTAGATCCCAGTCTTGGCACTTTGAATGATTTTGACTCACTCATCGCACATGCACACGAGACCAGCATTCGGGTAATCGTCGATGTTGTTCCTAATCATGTGTCTCGCGAGCACAAATGGTTTCACGAGGCTCTTGCTAGCCCACCAAACAACAAGGAACGGAAACGCTTTCATTTTCGGGATGGCACTTCCGATGGACCACCCAATAATTGGATTTCTGTTTTTGGAGGACCAGCGTGGACACAAGTAACCGAACCCGATGGCACACCAGGGCAGTGGTACCTGCATCTTTTTGATTCCGGCCAACCTGATGTCAATTGGACTAATCAAGAAGTCATCGATGACTTTGATGCAACTTTACGTTTCTGGCTCGATCGCGGGGTGGATGGTTTTCGAGTGGATGTGGCACTAGCGCTGGCCAAAGACATGTCCTATGCCAATCGCGAGCAACCACAAAAGTTAGTGGATGCCATTCGTTTAGATTTGTACGACCCCGAAAACCCGGAGGCTTCTCGCGAGGTCCGCGAATTTCTGATTGACTCACCGATTTTTGATAGAGACGAAGTCCACGACTATTTGCGCCACTGGCGAGAGATCTTAGGAAGTTACCAAGGCGACCGCTTTGCCGTTGCCGAAGCGTGGGCTTATCCAACCGAGCGAGCCATGGAATATGCCCGAAGTCTCGGCCAAGTATTCAACTTCGACTTCATGGTGGTTCCGTTCAACGCAGAGACGCTACATGTAACCGCCAAACGAATCATCACCAACGCCATTGAATTCCATGCCAGCCCAACGTGGGTGTTGTCCAACCATGACAATGCGCGCGTGGCAACTCGATATGGCGGGGGAGCCGAAGGGTTAGCAAAGGCTCGCGCCATGGCTTTGGTGTGTGCAACATTGCCAGGCAGCATGTACATCTACCAAGGTGACGAACTCGGGCTTGGAGACGGATTTGTGCCTCCTGAATCTCGTATAGATCCAATTTGGCAGCGAAGTGGCCAAACTAATCCGGGCCGAGACGGTTGCCGAGTTCCCATTCCGTGGCAATCACAAGAAGCCAATTTTGGGTTCTCGACAGCCGACAAACTCTGGATTCCGCAAGATGCGAGCTGGACACCGATTGCCGCAGACCTGCAAGAATCTGACCCGCACAGCACGCTGAACCTTTATCGCCAAATGCTCACACTGCGTCACGACCATCCGGCCTGGAATGATTCCATGGCTGCGACCGATCTGACGTTAGATGGCTCGCTGTGGTTCATCGAACGAGCACATCACGTCATCTGTGTTCTGAATTCGGGATCCGAAACGGTTGCCATTGACGTTGAAGGCCGCGTTTTGATTGCCAGTAATCCAGAGGCCCAAGAATGGGAAGATCTGGCTTCGCAAACACACATGGTGAGCCTGCCAGCAAATAGTGCCGTAATCATTGAGAAAAACTCTCAGCCAAACCCTCAAGTAGAGATTTAGGTTAAGACTTCGGCGTGTCGCAGGCGTTTGTCTTTGACTCGATATATCAACGGTCCTAGTGTGGGTGACACAGGTTCCCCGTGTTTGGTTAATTCCAGCACCCTGGTTGCAAGGAGATGACGCAATGTCAGATCTCACTACGCCGGATTCGGCGTCAGTATCTACCGACGATGCCGCGCGCGCAGAAGCACTTGCTCAGGCAGCCGAACAAGGTTTGATCAGCGACCAGCACTCAAGTGAAGTCATCGAAGTTGGCTACCGCGGACCAGTAGCTGCTGGCGTGGTTGGCATTACATACCGCCAGCTCGATTACTGGGCCCGTACCGGCTTAGTTGCACCAACCGTACGACCTGCCACAGGATCAGGAACTGCTCGTTTGTACGGGTTCCGTGACATTCTCGAACTTAAAATCGTGAAACGTCTTCTCGACACTGGCGTTTCACTCCAGCAGATTCGTAGCGCCGTTGAGCACTTGCGTGTGCGTGGCACTACAGATTTAACCCAGGTAACCCTCATGAGCGATGGTGCATCGGTTTATGAATGCACATCTGCAGACGAAGTTATCGACTTACTTGCCGGTGGGCAGGGTGTATTCGGTATTGCTGTTGGCCGTGTGTGGCAAGAAATCGAAGGCAGCCTTTCCCAACTGCCAGGCGAACGTACAGATGGTGGCGTGAGCGAAGAAGTTGCCGCGATGGATGAGTTGTCAGCTCGTCGACGTGCTCGCGCAATTGGCGAATAAGTTCCACATTCTGCAGCTTTTCGTACTAGTGTGATGTTTGCTAGTTAATCCACGTGGGAGAGAACGTTTTCCACGTCGCCGAAGGGGCAACTCTCCTCAGAACCTCTCAGGCAAAAGGACTACGTGGATTAAGCGATTCTGAAGCAGACTGCGACAGAAGAGGAGAGACCGTCATTGGTCTTTCGTCTTTTGCATTTGAGGTGCACTATGTCAGTTGAATCAAACCCCCAGGCTTATACATCCTTCGCTGATCGCCATATCGGTCCAAACGAAGCAGACATTGCCAAGGTGCTTTCATTCTTGGGTTACAGCAGCTTGGATGATCTGTCTAACGCCGCCGTCCCAGTCAACATTCAAAATCCAACTGGACTTGCTATTGCAGATGGTGCGAGTGAACCTGAAACTTTGGAAACGTTGCGCACTCTTGCTGATGCAAACGAAGTTCTCATCTCCATGATTGGTCTGGGTTACTACGGAACTCACACTCCAGGTGTCATCTTGCGTAACATCACCGAGAACCCTGCTTGGTACACCGCCTACACGCCTTACCAGCCAGAAATTTCGCAAGGTCGTCTCGAGGCATTGCTTAACTTCCAGACAGTCATTACTGACCTCACTGGGCTAGACATTGCAAGCGCATCACTTCTCGATGAATCAACTGCTTGCGCCGAAGCAATGACCTTGATGCGCCGCACCTCCAAAGTTGAATCCAACGTAATGTTGGTCGATGCCGATACTCATCCACAAACTCTTGCTGTACTGGCAACGCGTGCAGAACCGCTTGGCATCACTCTAGAAATCATCGATGTCGACAAGCAGACCGAAGTGACAAATGCATTTGGTGTTCTTGTGAGCTACCCAGGAAGCTCGGGCAAAATTCGTAACCTCAAGGCGATTGCTGAAAGTGCACACGCCAATGGCGCACTCGTAACTGCCACAACTGACTTGCTTGCGCTAACCGTGCTTGAAGCACCAGGCGAATGGGGCGTGGACATTGCCGTTGGCTCATCACAGCGCTTTGGTGTGCCAATGGGCTTCGGTGGTCCCCACGCAGGCTTTATGGCAGTTCGCAAGGGCGTGGAACGCTCAATGCCAGGTCGCCTCGTAGGCGTCAGCGTAGATGCTGATGGCAAAAAGGCTTACCGTCTCGCGCTTCAAACTCGTGAACAGCACATCCGTCGCGACAAGGCCACCAGCAACATTTGTACTGCGCAGGTTCTCCTCGCCGTCATGGCATCCATGTACGCGGTGTACCACGGTCCAGCAGGACTAACTCACATTGCTCGTCAAGTACATGGCCGCGCAACAGCCCTGGCAAGCGGGCTCATTCGTGCCGGCATTTCTGTTTCAGATTCCTTCTTTGACACTTTGCGAATCAGCGTTCCGGGTCAGGCCGAAGCCATTCAGCGCGCAGCACGTGATCGCGGCATCGCATTGTGGCTCATCGATAACGACACGTTGTCACTTAGCGTGGATGAAACTACAACACCTCAGCACGTCGAACTAGTCTGGGAAAGCTTCGCTTCAGCAATTCCTGGTGATTACCCAACGGATTACTCAAGTGTCGAAGAGTCCAACATCTTGCCGGCTGACCTTGCACGCAAGACTGAATTCCTCACACACCCAGTTTTCAATTCACACCAAAGCGAAACCGCAATGTTGCGTTACATTCGCAAGCTCAGTGACAAGGACATCGCACTTGACCGTTCGATGATTCCCCTTGGCTCATGCACCATGAAGCTCAATGCAACTTCCGAAATGGAAGCCGTCACGTGGCCCGAGTTCGGTGGAATTCACCCGTTCGCGCCGCTCGATAGCGTCCAGGGTTACTTGACGATGATCAAGGAACTCGAAGCATGGCTCGTGGAGGTCACGGGTTACGACGCTGTTTCGCTACAGCCAAACGCCGGATCACAAGGCGAATTCTCAGGCCTGCTAGCTATTCGTGCTTTCCACCGCGCAAACGGTGATTTCGATCGCGATGTGTGCTTGATTCCTAGTTCAGCTCATGGAACAAACGCAGCCTCTGCTGTTATGGCCGGCATGAAGGTGGCAGTCGTTGCTTGTGATGATTTTGGCAACGTAGACCTCGATGATCTCAAACACAAGATTCTTGCGAACGAAGGCAAGATTGCTGCGCTCATGATTACCTACCCATCAACACACGGTGTTTATGAAATGGCTGTTCAAGACATCTGCGCAATGGTGCACGATGCCGGCGGCCAGGTTTATGTAGACGGCGCAAACCTCAACGCACTCGTGGGACTTGCAAAGCCAGGCAAGTTCGGCGCTGACGTTTCGCACTTGAACTTGCACAAGACGTTCGCGATTCCTCACGGCGGTGGCGGACCTGGTGTTGGTCCTGTCGGTGTTCGCGCACACTTGGCTCCATACTTGCCTTCGCACCCACTTCGCCCTGAAGCTGGACCACTCGGTCGTGGACACGCTGATGGCGGCATCGGTGCAGTCAGTGGCGCGCCATGGGGAAGTGCATCAATCCTTCCAATTCCATGGGCATACATCCGCATGATGGGTGGCGACGGCCTCAAGAAGGCAACTCAGGTTGCTGTGGCCAACGCCAACTACATTGCCAAGCACCTCGAGAATGACTACCCAGTTCTGTACAAGGGCAACAACGATCTTGTGGCGCACGAATGCATTTTCGATTTGCGCAAGATCACTGCGGACACGGGAGTTTCAGTTGACGATGTTGCAAAGCGTCTCATCGACTTCGGATTCCACGCACCAACAATGTCTTTCCCAGTTGCTGGCACGCTCATGGTGGAACCTACCGAAAGCGAAGACTTGCAGGAAATGGATCGCTTTATTCACGCCATGAAACAAATTCGTCGAGAGATTGAAGAAGTGGCAAGTGGTAAGTGGCCAGTCGATGACAACCCATTGTCGAACGCACCTCACACTGCAGAGTTCTTGCTAGGGGAATGGAACCATCCATACACCCGCGAAGAAGCGGCTTACCCAGTCGAAACACTTCGTGAATCCAAGTACTGGGCTCCGGTGCGCCGAATTGATGGCGCATTCGGTGACCGTAACTTGGTATGTTCGTGCCCTCCAATTTCAGAATTTGAGTAACCACAATGATTGAACTGACAGAACTCGAGCAGGACATGCTCGATGGCAAGCATGGGGAAGCGGTTGCGCTTTCTATGCGCATCATCACCGAACTTGGTCGCATTCGTGGCGCCAAGAAGTTAGTTGACGTTGAGTCAGTTCACATAGATGGTTGCATCTTCTACGGACAAGCTGGCTTGGACTTTGCTAACCGATTGGTCGAACTCGAAGCCAAAGTGACCATTCCAACCACGGTGAATGTTGGGTCAATCGACTTGATCCATCCGGGTTTGGTTTTGGAAAACACCGAGCGTGAAAAGTGGGTTGCCGACGGCGCTCGCAAAATTATGGCGGCCTACGCGGAACTTGGCGTGACTCAAACCTGGACGTGCGCTCCATATCAAGCTGATGCGCGTCCAGAGTTTGGGACGAATATTGCTTGGGCTGAATCAAATGCAATCGTATTTGCCAACTCGGTATTGGGTGCCAAGACCGATCGCTACGGCGACTTCCTTGACATTGCTTCGGCGATCACAGGTAAGGCGCCATTTGCAGGATTGCACCTCGAGGAAAATCGCGTGGGTCACGTCATTCTTGACTGTTCCTCGTTGTCACCTCACGTGTTCGACATCGACATCACGTATCCAATTCTTGGCTACTTAGGCGGACATATCGCGGGCACCAAAAACCCGGTTTACGTCGGACTTCCTGGCGATGTCTCCGAAGATCGACTCAAAGCGCTCGGCGCAGCCGCCGCGTCATCCGGTGGGGTAGCGCTATTCCACGTTGTTGGTCGCACACCAGAAGCTCCAACGTTGGCTGATGTAGTTGCTGATCCATCGTCGGTGCCAACGCATGTCATCACGGCGGATTCATTGCGTGATGGTCGCGACGAACTATGCACTGCAACGTTGACGAAACTCGACGCGGTCAGCCTTGGCACACCACACGCATCGGTCGATGAAATTCGACAGCTACATGACGCGCTCGTCGGGGGAGCACCTATCCACAAAGACGTTCAGTTCTACATCAACACTGGACGCACGGTTTTCAACCAGGCCAAAGAAGCTGGATACGTTGAACCTCTAGAAGCACTCGGCGTGAAGTTCATCCTCGACACCTGTGCCTACATCACCTCGGTATTCCGCGGCAACACACAAACCGTGATGACTAACAGTGGGAAAGTGGCTCACTACGTGCCAGGCAACATGGGCGTGGACGCTGTTCTTGCAACACTCGAAGAATGTGTCGCATCAGCTCAAAGTGGCGTAGTGACCTGGAATCGGGAGCTTTTCCATGGCTAATCAACATCTAGATGCCACGCCGCTGACATACGGCACCGGAACCGGCACCATCCTGAAACTCGACGATCCAGTCTCGTTCTGGGGTGGAATCGACCACAACGGCATGATCAACGACGTACATCACCCACAACACGGCACATACGTCACAGGACGCGTTTTGACCATGACTTCGGGCCGAGGCTCAAGTTCGGGCGCATACTGCCTCATGGAGTTGCTACGCCTTGATTTAGCCCCAGCAGCCATCGTGTTGTGCGAACCTGACGGAATCATTTCGCTGGGTGCCTTAGCTGCAGCAGAAATCTATGACTCGTGGTTGCCAATCATCGAAATCACGCTGGATCAGTTTGATTTGGTGACCGATGGGGCAGAAGCTTCCGTCATTTCTCAGGAATCCGGCGCCAGCCTCGATTTTTAGGGCAAAATCCGCTAAAACGCTGGGTTTTTGGGACAAATTCAAAAAATTGGTGAATCTGGTGCTAATAACTGGCCAAGGGTCAAATTAAGCCAAATTCGTAAAATTCGTGAATCTGGAATCTCATAACCTATTTCTTAAAACTCATGGATTTTCGTCAGATTCAAAATCTGAAAAATCTCATAAATCGCATTTAAAGGCCAATAAATCCGTAGCGACATTTCGTCATGCATAACGCGACGATCCATCGGACGTTAAACATTATGTCGAAGTGCGTTACGGGGGATGGCCGGGGATAGTTCAAGGTCGGCGTTGCGAGCTGACATTATGTCTCGTTGCTAACGTAACTTGACATAATGTATCTTATCGGATAGTTATTAATACTAGAAAGCCATTGGCTATTGGGTTTTCGTGGGCCCTGTATCAACCTTGGAAATCCATATCCCAATCTTGGCCAAAAATCGATGTTTGGCTTAACAGTCCTGTGGGTACTTTGAAAGTACACATCAACAAGGAGGATTTGTGATGAGTGAATCAATGCGAGGAACCCGACTGGGATCAACCTCTTACGAAGTCGACAACGGCATTTCAGCGCCACGTCAGTTAACAACATATGTGTGCCCAGACGCACACCACACAACTTTGCCATTTGCCGAAGAGGCCGATGAGATTCCTGACACCTGGACGTGTGGCTGTGGCCTCACAGCGACGCGTTGGGGCCAAAAGCTTCAGCCACAACCTGTTGCACGTACGGGCCGCACGCACTGGGACATGTTGCTTGAGCGCCGCACAATTGCCGAACTCGAGGAACTCATGATGGAACGTCTGGCTATCCTGCGCGGTTTTGATAAAAAGTCCGCGTAATAAAACTGGGCCGGTTGCTCACAAGCCATGATTTTGGCCGCAGATGCTGATGAATTAGTTTCTGCGGCCAAATAGGCGAGCAAGGTCTGACTTACGCTTGCTAATTCCCCATCGAGTTACGCGTTTGAGCGCCTCTTGGACAATTGCCTGGTCCATTTTGCTCTCGCCACGTTCGCGTTCAACAAAGACGATTGGCACTTCGATGATGCGCTGCATAGCTTGCGAAGCACGCCAGGCCATGTCCACTTGGAAGCAATAACCCTGACTTTCAACTGCGTCCAAGCCGATTGCGTCTAGCGCGCCAATTCGAAACGCCCTAAAACCGCCGGTGGCATCTGAAATCGGCATTCCTAGCCATAACTTTGTGTACAGATTTCCGCCGCGTGATAGAAATTCGCGGTGCTTGGGCCAGTTCACAACTCGCCCACCTTTGATCCACCTCGAGCCCAACACGACATCAGCGTCCACTAGAGCGTTGAGCAACGCTGGCAAGTCCACCGGGCGATGTGAACCATCTGCATCCATTTCAACGACAACGTCATAACCCTGATTCTTTGCCCAGGCAAAACTTGCCAGATACGCCGCACCTAGTCCTTCTTTGCCGGCTCGATGCAAAACTTTCACATGATGATCAATCGCGGCAATTTCGTCTGCTCGCTTTCCAGTACCATCTGGCGAGTTGTCGTCGGCAATTAAAATATCGATTTCAGGCGTCGCGATTCGAACACCAGCAATGGCAATATCGATATTGTCGATTTCGTTGTACGTAGGAATAATCACCAAGATTTTTCCTAGTTCAAGATACGGCTTAGACACACAAATACCTTACGCGACCAGTGCACTATTTAATGCACCTGTGGACTTCCACGACGAATCTTTTCGCTGTCCAAGGATAACGAAAAGAAACGCGATAAAAAGCAACCAGCCACTTCCCCATCGATCGATTAATTCCAGCGATTGATTCTTGTCGATTCGACCAACAATTCGCGCCGACTGCATTTCTTGGCTGCGCACGAGCACTGCGCCTTGTGAATTAATCAAACCTGAAATTCCCGTTGTCGTAGCAACCGCGATAGATCGTTTATGTTCTATCGCACGGAAACGCGTAATTTGAAGTTGTTGTGTCGGCTGTTCAGTCAAGGCATACGTTGCATTGTTGGACTGAACTGTCAAGAATTGTGCACCATTGATAATCGACTGCGCTACGTGATCACCGTAGGCAACTTCAAAACAAATCACATCACCAAAAGTCAGCTCGCCATGAGTTATGAGACCGGTACGCGAGCCTGGAACATAGTTATTTGTGTCAATACCAAAATGTTTTACGAGATCTTGGAGCGCACTCTGATTGGGAATGTATTCTCCAAATGGCACAAGGTGAACTTTTTCATACCGTTGATTTGGACCGTCAAAAGGTAACCACAAAATTCCAGAGTTATAAGGGCCTACGTCACCATCGCGTACTGCCGCACCGATAAGCACCGGAATGTTGAGTTCGTTAACAACTTGTTGAACATCATTGAACATTGCACGATTGTTGATGGGGTCTCCATCTGCAGCATTTTCTGGCCACACCACAAGTTGCGGCCGCTCAACTTTTCCTGCTGCAATGTCGTGAGCCAACATATGAGTTTGATTGATGTGGTTTGCAAAAACTCGTTTGGCCTGCTCTTGATCACTTAACCCTAGTCGCGGAACATTTCCTTGGATTACTGCGACAGTCACTGTGCTCTGATCTGATGTTTTCTGCGCATGACTGAATGCAACAAGACCAAGTCCAATACATAACATAACGGCAGCAGGTTTCCATTGGCGAAATCGCATTACGCCATAGAGCGCAAATCCGGAAAGCACGACAATTGCCGATACCAGCACTTCCCCACCTAGACGTGATGCAAGCGCAAAAGGTCCATCGACTTGGCTGTAGGCCAGCAGGCCCCAAGGGAATCCACCCCACGGAATTCCGCTATGAACCCATTCAATAAGCACGACAGTTGATGCCATCCGTATTGCAGATACTGCCAATGAGTTATGCGGTTGATAGACAGCAACGAGTAACCACGGCAGTACGCACAGCGCTGTAAGGAAAACCTCAGCGTTCCACCCGATGATATCAACCCAACTTACTAACGGCGCATACAAGGCAAAAGCGAATGCAAGGGCATTCACCATGCGAAGTTTTCGAGACGAATTTTCTAAGGACCAAACGAATAGTGCTACCCCAACTATGGCTAAATACCAACGTTGTGGTGTAAACCCCGCATAAACTATCGCTCCCGCAATAATGGCGAGAATCATGCGGGCAATTCGCATTTCTAGCTACAAACTCACAAGATCGTGCGTTGTGTTGTTGGCGTTATCAACACCAGTCGCAGAACACGTGACGATGTCTTCGATACGTGCGCCATATTTGTTGGGTATGTAAAAGCCTGGTTCGATCGAGAAAGCATGTCCTTCACGTAAAAGGTTGCGATTTCCAGAAACGATGTAGGGCTCTTCGTGTGTTTCTAAACCAATTCCATGACCAGTTCGATGAATGAAGTAATCACCCAAACCGTGATCTTTCAAAATATTGCGAGCCACCATGTCCACAGATTCACAACTGACACCTGGGCGCGCATATTCAACTGCAGCTTGTTGGGCTTCTTGAAGCACTGCGTAGTAATCACGATATTGCTGCGGCGCTGTTCCACATACGTAGGTTCGCGTTGAGTCGCTGCAATAGCCACTATGCATCGTGCCGCCAATGTCGACCACTACGGGCTCATTAGCGCCAATCACACGATCCGAGACTTCATGGTGCGGGCTCGCTCCGTTAGGACCGCTTGCCACAATGACGAAGTCAACAGTTTCGTGACCTGCACGCAAGATTGCATCCGCGATGTCGCGACCAACTTCACGCTCAGTGCGACCTGGACGTAACCAAAGATGCATTTGATTATGCACAGCATCGATTGCTCGACCGGCTTCATGCAGCGCTTCGATCTCTGCCGCAGATTTGATTTCACGTATGTCTGAAAGCACAGTGTTAGCCAGCGCGACCGGCTTGCCAATTGCCTCTTGCAATTTCCACGCTTTTTCAACCCACATCAGGTTGTTAACCAGAGGCGCTTCTACGCACCCAAGCACATCCATAAATTTGGCGTAGGGATTTTCAGTTTCTTGCCAATCCAAAAGTTCAATGCCTGAATCCTCAACTTTGGCTGCGACTGCGGCAGGTCGCTCTAAAGCCGGGACAATCATCCATGCATGACCTTGCGAATTAATTGCTAAACACGTGATTCGTTCAAGCGGTAACGCTTCGTAGCCAGTCAGGTACTTTAAATCTGCACTCGGGGTAACGAAGATAAAGTCATTGCCTGATGCGGAAAGTGACTCTGCAACGCGCTGGATTCGTTGTTTAAACACGTTACTCAGATTACCCAATGTTTAGCGTTTTGAGCAGACGCGCAACCTGACGTTCGATTCCCCAGTCAGCGACCAAGAAATCTAAGTCAGCCGGTGACGCCAGACGTTTTGGAATCGCCAACGACTTGGGAATCTTTGCATCGGTACGCGTACGCACTACTTGAGTCGCTGCTTCGATGTATTCCACGTGACTC
This sequence comes from Candidatus Nanopelagicales bacterium, assembly GCA_023260395.1. Classification (GTDB taxonomy): domain Bacteria; phylum Actinomycetota; class Actinomycetes; order S36-B12; family UBA5976; genus UBA5976. Next base: position 10,752 of record JALQVI010000003.1, on the reverse strand, counting down.
GCGATTCGATCCTTAACGGCAGGCTTCACATCTGCAGTTCCCGCTTGCACGGCCGAAACCAGATTAGCGAGTGAGCCATATTCGGACATAAGGGCGGATGCGGTCTTTTCACCGATACCTTTTACTCCAGGCAAACCATCAGATGCATCGCCACGAAGTGTTGCGTAGTCAACGTATTGGCTGCCCGTCACACCAAATCGATTCATCAAATAGGCGTCGTCAATGACTTCTAGATTCTTCACACCTTTGATAATGGAGACAACTTGAACATCTTTGTCGTCGTCTACCAGCTGAAAAAGGTCACGATCACCTGTGACAACTGATGTAGCTCCTGGTCGTTGATGAACTAGTGAGCCGAGAATGTCATCTGCTTCATGGCCTTCTTGGCCAATACGTGGCAGTCCAATTGAATCCAAAATATGACTAATCGCATCAATCTGCGGACCTAAAGTGTCAGGAACAACTTCCACTTCGACGCCGTCTGAATCTTCGGCACGATGAGTTTTATACGACGGCACGAGTGCAACACGCCAAGCAGGTCGCCAGTCATCATCCCAAGCAAATACAACATCACTAGGCGGGAATTGCGTGAGGAGCGTCGAGACCATGTCCAGGAATCCACGCACTGCCCCACTTGGCGTGCCATCTGGCGCAACAATCTTTTCGGGGACAGCGTAATACGCACGGTAATACAAAGTTGCCGTATCAAAATACACATGACGATTTACCATGCAACAATTCCTCGTTCCAAACTATTCATTGCCTGTCGCGCTGTTCGGGAAACTTTTTCATCATCAGTTGCCATGCTGATTTGGCTCAACATATCAATCACCATCTTGGTCCAGCGCACGAAATCACCGGGCTGCAAATCGCTATTGCGCAGGACCTTCGTAATGGATTGACCACGAGACCAACGAAGCATTGGCCAAACGAAGTTGATATCCATCTCCGGCAAATAGTCAGTGCGATGTTGATTTTCGATGTCCTTGAGTTCGCCCCATAACCGATACATTTCATCAATCACTCCGCCCAAATCACCTTCAGGTAAACGAATCTGTTCACCGTCATCGTCACGACGCGATTCAAAGACAAGCATCGAAGCCACTGCCGCCAGTTGATCCGGCTCTAACTCGGACCACAGTCCATTGCTGAGACACTCAGCAGCCAACAAATCTCGTTCACTGTAAATTCGTCCCAGAACTTCGCCTTGAGGCGTGACTGCATGTCCGTCCTCAATTCGTGTGAGGTAACCCAAATACGTCAAGACATCGCAAATGCGATCGAATTCACGAGTGATTGAACTCGTCCTTTGCTCAACTTTGGATTCGAGCTTACGAATTTCCCTATCAGCGGTGTAAATCCGGTCATACCAGCGCGCATGTTCCTCACGGTCATTGCAACCATGACACGGATGCGAACGCATCGCTTTTCGCAAACGAGAAATTTCAATGTCGTTACGAGATTCGCTCGACTTTGATTTACGCTCTGGCGCGTGATCGCGAGCGGCAAACTTCTTCATCTGATCAACTAGCCATTGTTTGCTCTTTGCAGCCCTTGAATCAAACATTGGTGGAATGCGGACGCTGCCAAGCACTCGCCCACCGTCACTTAAATCGCTGTAAGCAAGTCGACGGACTTCCTTGTTGATCGACATGACCCGAGGACGCGGATCCTCGAAATCTCTTGCTTCATCTAAAACGACATAAGGGACACTGGTGCGCCTATGGCTATCAACCACTATGACGTCACCACGGACTAAGCCATTGAGAAAAGTGACGTTATTAAAACGACGTTCTCGAACGCCATCGCGCGCAGTGTCTTTTTCTAGCCGGGACAATTCTCGACGCAAATTGAAATATTCTTCAAAGTTGCCGAGATGACATTGCGTGGCTTCTTCGTATCCTTCTCGAGCTTCTTCGCTTCGCCGCAACTGCGTAGCCAAGCCCACGACTGATTTATCAGCTTGAAATTGTGCAAACGAAGATTCCAGCAATTCACGTGCTTTATGAGTGCCCACTTTGCCAATCAAGTTGATTGCCATGTTGTAAGACGGCCTGAAACTTGAGCGCAATGGATATGTGCGTGTGCTGGCCAAACCAGCTAAGCCGTTGGGATCCATGCCCTGGTGCCAGACAACGACAGCGTGACCTTGAGTATCGATTCCACGACGTCCCGCTCGGCCCGTTAATTGGGTGTACTCCCCTGGCGTGATTGGAGCATGCACGGTGCCATTCCATTTTGTGAGCTTTTCCAGGACCACACTTCTCGCTGGCATATTGATGCCAAGAGCTAGCGTTTCTGTCGCAAACACGACCTTGATTAAATTTTGCTGAAACAGCTGCTCAACGATTTCCTTGAACGCTGGCACCATACCGGCGTGGTGCGATGCAATTCCACGTTCCAACCCCTCGAGCCACGTGCTATATCCAAGAACGCGCAACTCTTCAACATCAGCCTCGGCAAATGCCGCATCAACAATGCCGCGTATTTTCAACACTTCATCACGGGTCGTTAGATGTAAACCAGAACTCAGACATTGTTGAACCGCATCGTCACATGCTGCCCGAGAAAAAATAAAGGTAATACAAGGCAACATGTCAGCACGCGCCAATTGCTCAATCACAGCTGCGCGACTTGGTGTGTAACGGCTCATGAAGCGGCCACGCCCCTGCGGGTTTGTTCGCTCATTACGAGCTATCCGCGCAAGTTCTGGATTGAGTTTTAATAATCGAGAATCAGTAAACAAGTCGTACATGTCTCGGCCTGCCACGACATGTTGATGCAGCGGTGTTGGTCGATGTTCCTCAACAACAATCTCTAAGTTCCCACGAACAGCACGAAGCCAATCACCGAATTCTTCAGCATTGGAAACAGTGGCAGATAAAGCCACAACCGAAACTGATGCAGGTAAGTGAATAATGACTTCTTCCCACACCGCGCCACGAGAACGATCGGCCAGATAGTGGACTTCATCCATAACCACATGTGATAGATCACGTAAACCTTGCGAGTTTTCGTACAACATATTTCGAAGCACCTCAGTCGTCATAACGACAATCGGAGCGTCCCCGTTGATGTTGTTATCTCCAGTCAAAAGCCCGACTGATTCGGCCCCGAAGATTTCACTGAACTCACGAAACTTCTGATTTGAAAGAGCTTTAATTGGTGTCGTATAGAAACATCGAGTCTGCTTGGCCAGCGCAAAATAGGCCGCAAATTGCCCAACCATTGTTTTACCAGCACTGGTTGGCGCCGCGACGAGGACACTGTGTCCGTCCTGAATTGCTTGTGCACCTTCGATTTGAAATTCATCAAGACGATAAGGCAAAGAATCCTGAAATTCACCAAGAAGCGACTTCGCCTGAGCATTTCGTCGTTTTGCAGCTGCAAACCGTTCAGCGGGCGAATCTTCCATACGTTAAGACTAAGCGGTTATTGGCCTCGTGCAGGATGCAACACTTGAAGAGCTGCGGGATGAACCTTGAAACTTGCTGGACCGCGTCCAACAAACTCGCCATCAGCATAAATTGGAAAATCGTTTCCTACGACACCAAGTGCCTTGGCACTCGTAATGGTGACCGCAGGATGTGTCACGTGGGAGCCACGAAACACTTTCGGGAACACTTTCAATAATGTCAATCTCGATACTTCCGCAACGTGAACGACGTTTAAATTGCCATCGAAAGCATCTGCGTCTGGCGCAACCTTCATGCCACCGCCATAAGACGACGTGTTTGCGACGGCAAGCAAAGTAACTCGATGGTCCTGCAAATCCTGACCGTTCCTGATCTGGATCTCCAACGGCGCAAGATTTTTCAACTCCACAATGAGCGAAGCCACATATTTCGCAGTACCTTTTGGACCACGATAACTATTCGCACGTTCATTAACTTGGGCATCAAACCCACAGGAAGCAATACCAATGAAGTAGCGCATTCCTGCTGAATGATTGATTGACCCAACATCCATTGACGAAGATTCGCCATCCGCTAAAACCTGTAAGGCCTGCGAGAGGTTCTTGATTCCGAGGTAACGTGAAAAATCGTTTCCTGTACCCATCGGAACAACAGCAAAAGTCACCGGCAAATCAAATACGGCGTTAATGAGAAGATGTGCTGTGCCATCTCCCCCACAGGCAACTACCGTTACTGGCTCGCTGAATTGAGCAATGTAATTACTAACTTCTTGCCGCAAAAATTGCGCGTCATGGCTAACTAACTCAATTGCACCTTGAGCAACAAGTTGTTCTACAACTAGCGAATATTTCTTGCGTCTCCGAGCCGCAGGTTTTACAAGAAGTAACAACATCTAGGCATCCAGTGGTGATGCCTCGTCGTCAGACCACTGATTTGTGCCCTGATTTTCCTGCTTCTTCAACCGACGTTTGTCGTTTGCCAGAGCAATGCCCATTGCTACACACGTGAGAGCAATCATCGGAACCGCAATCACCGTCATACCGACGGGATCGCCATTGGGAGTGGCAATTGCACCAAACATAAAGCTGCCAAGAATAATCCAACGCCATGACGTTCGAATGCGTTGTCCGGTAAGGATGCCGGCAAAGTTCAACATAACAAGCAGTAACGGCAAGAGAAAACCCACACCAAAGAAAACAACAATTTGCAGCAAAAAACTGATGTAGCTTTCAACGCTCGTCACATTTGAAACATCGTCCGGCGTGAACTGAAACAACACATCCAACATTTGTGGCATAACGAAATACGCTAACGCCACGCCAGATGCAAACAGTGGAACAGCAACTGCGGTAAATACGTAGGCCCAACGACGTTCATGTGCGTGTAAACCCGGGGCGATGAAACGCCACATTTGATACAGCCACATGGGACTTGAGATTACAACGGCAACTGCTAACGTCACCCGCAATTGCATCGAGAAACCACTCGTAACACCTGGCAAAGCCAAAATTGCATTGGGATGTTTATCGTGGATTAGATCAAAGGGTCGACGAATAATCTCGAAGAAGTACGGATAGAAATTCCACACTGAAACTGCGGCAATAAGTATCGCTAACGAGCTGCGCACGATTCGTTTTCGTAAATCGTTCAAATGCTCGGAAATCGGCATCGCCGATGCGTTTTGAGTTGCGGCACTCATTGTGCTGAAGAAATTACTGAGAGGCGTTGTTGTTAGTTTTTTCGTCGTCAGAATTCACTTTGTCGCCTGATTCCATTTCCGACTTAAAGATGCGAATTGAGCGACCAACACTACGTGCAGCATCTGGAAGTCGCTTGGCTCCGAACAAAACGATGACGATGAGAAGCAGAATTAATGCTGCTGGTGAATCGAATAACGCTTTCATATCAACCTCTATCAACGACTAGTCCCTAGTCTAGTCCATTGCCAATCTACCTACTGAGCCAAGTTCTGGCACGATGCAGGACCAGTTCACGCGCCTCTTCAGGCTCGACAACCTTGATAGCGCCACCGGCGGCCAGCACAACACTGACAAACCAGTCAAGATTTGCCACCTTGGATTCCACCCGCAATCGGCCATTTTCTATTTCGGTAACTGATTTCACCGTGTCGTTGTCGAATTCACCTAGATGTTCGCGATCTAGTTCAACGGTTACCGCAATCCAGGAATCGGTACTGCGAGCAAGTTCTGTTGATTCAACTTCCACACTTTGCAGAACACTCAAAATTTCAGCGTGGGCGATTCGATCGATTCGGAAAGTTCGCAGCGCTTCAGCTTCGTGACACCAAGCTCGAACGTAGGTTAAATCATCTCGAGTTAAAAGAACTTTAGGCTCAATCGTTCGATGCGAAGCGTTTGTCGCGCTACCTGAGGCATAGTCAATTGCAACTTGCAGGTTTGACTCAATTGCAGCTTTGATTAATTCAACGCATTCATGTTCGCGAACATTTGTAACTACATCCACAGTGGGTGCTGGGTCTAAAGCCTTCGAGATTTTTTCTATGAGTTGCGTGACCTCAACTGAGTCAGCCAAAGCGGGCATCTGTTCAAGATAAGTAAGCCCTGCCAAAAGAGTTGATGCTTCGGCGCCGCTCATCCTTATCGGACGGTCAAAACGTTGGGCATCAATGACATGAATTGACTCACCCGCACCGAAATGAACATCAACGAGTTCACCGCCGTACTGACCGGGTCCGGTATATTGCAAAAGATCAAGAAGTTTCAAAACTTCTCTTGAGGTAATGCCAAATTCCTTAGCAACAACTTCTGCAGACACTCCAGGATGTGAAACTAACCAAGGCAACAACCGAATCAATAACTCGATGTGGTTCATGAATGCACCTCGAGAACTCGCGAAACGTAATTTCGCACCTCGTCGCGCAACGATTGTGGCTCAATCGACACAACGTCATTACACACAGCAGCAATTTCACGTACTAAGCGGGCTTGATGTCCATAGGAAATCTTCACCATATCGACGTCGTCAGCAATATCAATACTTGAAGAACGAAGGCGCAAATTCGGGCACGTTCCAGGCTTAATACCGAGTATCGCTTGGTTAGCATGAGCCGGATCAACGCTCCAGGCTTCAACTAACTTTCGGGTATCTAGATCTTCAGGTACTTCTTGATCCGCCACACGGTTAGTGACGGTAACAGCGCCAAGAATACGACTAAGCCTGAATGTTCGAAGGTCCTGACGTTCTTCGTCATAACCAACGAGATACCAAGCTCCATTCGTGAGTAACAGCCGCCATGGTTGAACGGTGCGCACACTGACAGTCCCAGAGCTCTTGCTTTGATATTCGAACTCAACAACATTCTTTGAATTGATTGAAGAAAATAACTCAGCAAGTGTTGTTTGACCAACGGCAAATCGCATGTCTGGTGCATCTAATGGCCTATTCGCCATTGTGCCAATGCCATGTGCAGCCTGCCGTGCAACAGATGAAATCTGTTGATCTTCCCATGCCGATGCGGCAAGAGTGATGAGTAATCGCTCGGACTGCGATAAGTGCAACTCAGGCAAGAGCCATGTCTTGCGGTCGATCCAATAACCTTGAGCTTCGTCAACCAATGCATCAAAGTTCTTTAACTCGATTGGCACACCCATATCCCGAAGCGCATCTTTGTCGCGTTCGAACATTCGCTGGAAAGCCTCATCGCTCCCCTGGTCATAACCTGGCACGCGCTGACGAATCTGCTCTCGCAATAAAGGTTGCGAGGCATTGAGCAAGACGAACAAAACGTCCATCAAGCGTTCAGTGCGTGCCGCGGTCATGAATTAGCCAACTGCAATGAGATCAATAACGAAAATAAGTGTCTTGCCGGACAAACGGTGTCCAGCGCCTGCAGGACCGTAAGCCAAGGCTGGTGGAATGATGAGCTTGCGACGACCGCCAACTGCCATTCCTGGAATGCCTTCTTGCCAACCCGCAATCAATCCACGCAAAGGAAATTCGATCGATTCGCCGCGGTCCCACGATGAATCGAACTGCTCACCGGAATCAAATTCAACGCCCAAGTAATGGACAGTAACTTTGTCACCAGCTGAAGCAGTTGCGCCATCGCCGACTGTGATGTCTTCGATGACTAATTCTGTTGGTGCTGGACCTTCGTGAAATTCAATTTCTGGTGCTTCCATGATTCCTCTTTTACGTAGTGAGTTATTACTGAGTTGCTAATAGATCAACAACAAAAACAAGTGTTTCGCCAGGCTCAATTCCGCTTCCCGCAGGAGGGTTGTCGCCATAGCCTTGATCAGCAGGAATCACCAAGACGCGTCGACCGCCTTCTTTCATTCCGACTAATCCATTTTGCCAACCGAGGATGACGCCTTCGAGTGGAAAAGTTACGGGTTCGTTGCGCGACCAAGATCCGTCAAACATGTTTCCTGTTGCAGCGCCGTAGCCTACGTAGTGCGCCGTAACAGTGCCACCTACTTTGACTGACTTGCCCGTACCAACTGCGATGTCTTTGATGACAAGTGACTTAGCCGGTGCAACCGTAGTGTCAATAACAACTGTGGGCTCGGCACCAAGTTTTCCGCCAACGGTTGCTGGACCAACTACGACATCACCATTTGTTGAAGCCTGGCTTGGCGAAGTGCTTGGTGTGGGCGATTCGCTAACAATCGGTGAAGCGGAAGTTGTTGGCTCCTGCGACACTGAATTGGAAGGTGTTGCGCTTGCGGTGTCTGAACCGGCACGCTGTGATGTTGCGCAACCAGCCAATAGGCACACTGCGGCAAGGGAAAGAATGACTTTACGCATGGTTTTACTCTACGTCGTTCATTGAGTTGATGAGCTTTTCGACGCGCTCGTCCACATTGGCAAACGGGTCCTTACACAGCACAGTTCGTTGAGTTTGGTCATTCATTTTGAGGTGAACCCAATCCACCGAAATGTCTTTTCCAGCAGCCTGTGCGGCGGCAATAAAGTCACCACGCAATTTCGCTCGAGTGTTCTGTGGCGGAAGTGATTTGGCTGCAAAAACTTCAATGTCGGTAGAGATACGGTTTACCGCACCATTTCGTTCCATCATGTTGAATAAGCCACGACTTCGCGTGACGTCGTGATACATCAAATCAACTTGGGCAATGCGAGCCGAATCTAGTTCAAGATTGTGACGGGACTGATATGCCTCAATGAGCCGCTTTTTGATAGCCCAATCGATGTCACGTTCAATTAAGGAATGATTGCCTGTTTCAACGGCGGTAAGAGTACGCTCCCACAATTCAAGCGCTTGTACGTGAGTTGGTGAAAGTTCAGTATCGCCTAGGGCAACGAACGCCTGAACCATTCCCAGAAATTCACGTTGCATTTCCAAAGCCGTCATGGACTTTCCATTGCTCAACATCACTTGTGCTTGTCCGGTCAGATCGTGTGAAACATCGCGAATCGCTCGAATTGGATTTTCTAAAGTGAGATCCTTTTTCAGCGCATTTGCTTCAAGGGTACGCAACACCAAATCCATAGAGGCAACTTTGACCATCGTGGTCATTTCGCACATGTTTGAATCGCCAACGATGACGTGAAGGCGTCGAAAGTTTTCGGCATCCGCATGAGGTTCATCACGCGTATTAATGATGGGACGCGATCGAGTTGTTGCACTCGATACGCCTTCCCACATATGGTCAGCGCGTTGGGAAAGCGAATAAATCGTTCCGCGTGGAGTTGTGAGCACCTTGCCAGCACCACAAATAAGCTGACGCGTAATCAGAAATGGAAGTAAGGCTTCGATCTGGTCCAAATAATCAGCACGACGACGAATCAAGAAGTTTTCATGACAACCGTATGAGTTGCCACCTGAGTCAGTGTTGTTCTTAAAAAGGTGAATTTCGCCTTCGATTTCCTCTTCGGCAAGGCGCAGCTGAGCATCTTCGACTAAACCTTCGACGATACGTTCGCCGGCACGATCGTGAATAACGAGTTCTCGAATGTCATCACATTCTGCAGTTGCATACTCAGGATGACTACCGACGTCCAAATAAAGACGTGAACCGTTGGTGAGAAAAACATTGCTGCTGCGACCCCAAGCTACGACTCGGCGAAACAGGTATCGCGCAACTTCGTCAGGAGTTAGACGTCGCTGACCCTCGAAAGTGCATGTGACACCGTACTCAGTCTCAATTCCAAAGATTCGACGATCCATAATGCGCGACTACTCGCCACCCTTTTGCACAAAGCTTTTGACGAACTCTTCAGCGTTCTGTTCAAGTACGCCATCAATTTCATCAAGCAGGTCAGTAATGTCGACGGCGCTTTCTCGCACAACTGGAGCAACTTCAGCCTGTTCGGCATCGTTGCGACTCGTGCTTTGACTATCAAAATGTTGCTCTGACATGTATTCACCTCTCGATGTTTGTAGCCTATGCCACAACGCAAATTTAGGAAGTTAAGGCGGCAACGAATTCTGGCGCACTCAATGATTGATCAAAAAGAACGCCAGCAGTTGATTTCGTTCCTTTTCGTGCATCGTTCGTTGGAATGCGATGTAACGGCTCTTCGGGTCCAAGATCGAAAATAACCGAATCCCAGGAAGCAGCTGCAACTTGGTCTGAATACGTCTTCATACACATGCCGCGGAAATATGCTCGCGTGTCGGCTGGCGGGGTAACCATTGCGGCTCGAATTTCGTCGTCCGTAAACATGACATCTTGGCGACCTTTTCGTTGCATCACCAAACCAAGACCTTTTTCCGGGCGTAAATCTGAATACTGAATATCAACCGCCGCCAAACGAGGGTCTGTCCACGACGCGTTGTCGCGATTTCGATAGCCCTCAAGAATTGAATATTTAAGAATCCAGTCGACTTCATTAGCCAGTGACATTCTGTCCGTGCGTAATGTGTTAACCACTCTGGTCCAATTGTTCAACACATCGAGCGTCATGTCATCGCCGGTACCCGATGATTCAACAAAACGAGTTGCAGCATCGATGTACATCTCTTGAATGTCGAGTGCACTGATTGTCTTACCATTGCGAAGTTCTAGGAGTCGACCAAAATTAACATCGTGACTCACTTGATGCATCGCTGCCACAGGATCACGAAGCTCTAGATCATGTTTCAGGAAACCAGCCTCGATCATGCTCAACACAAGTGAAGTGGTACCAAGTTTTAGGTACGTTGCCTTCTGCGACATATTGGCGTCACCCACGATGACGTGAAGGCGCCTGAAATCTTCTGGATTTGCATGTGGTTCATCGCGTGTGTTGATGATTGGTCGACGCAAAGTGGTTTCAAGCCCGACTTCGGCCTCAAAATAATCAGCGCGCTGCGAAATTTGAAAACCTGGGGTGAAACTTTCTTGCCCAA
>JALQVI010000039.1:3805-13017 GCA_023260395.1 Candidatus Nanopelagicales bacterium | reverse complement strand
CGCAGGAATGCAGATGTTGGCTCAAATCCTGTGGCGTCATACGTCCAATCTACCGAAACCCCTTAGAAACAGGGAATTTAGGGTGTTTCCACAAGAAGTCGCAATTTTGTAAATAAATTCAACAATCAAAATAGACTGCATTTATGCAACGTCACGCCACGTCCAAATTCGTCGCGATAGCAACACTTATTTTGGCAAACTGCCTAGGAACAAGTGGCGCATCACATGCCAACCCTTTGACCGAAGCCGACTGCACCATCACCGCAGTGGCTGGCCAGGTCACCACAGGCACGAGTGGAAACGATGTCATTTGCGGAACCTCCGGCGACGACACAATCAATGGCGCAGGCGGAAACGACACTATTTTCGGCGAGAGTGGGGACGACACCATCTACGGAGGTCAAGGCAACGACACTATCGAAGGCGGCAACGATGACGATGTCATTGATAGTGGCGAAGGAAATGACACCGTAAACGGCGATAACGGCAACGATGCAATTGACGTTGGTCCTGGCGACGATTACGCATATGGCGGTAGTGGTGGCGACTTACTTTTTGGCGGCAATGGTTCAGATGCTCTCAACGGAGATGCAGGCAATGACTCACTGAACGGTCAAAATGGAAATGACATTCTCAATGGTGGCGGAGACGTTGATTACTGTGACTCCATCGGTTCGGACACGGAGAGTTCATGCTTCTCCGACAACTCTCGACCAAAGCTGGTCTCTATTGCGGTTAGCAACGATTCCAAATCCTTCAACACAAATGCTTCAGCAAAAACCATTACGATCCGCGCTCGAATTAAGGACACCGGTCTGGGGATTTACCATGCGCGACTTGTCATAACTGGTGGAGCTGACCAAGACGTGTTGCCCCTAGGGTTTGACTGGCGTGCCGCCAGCGGCGGTTCAGATTGTTCATACGACATTGATATTCAAGAAAGCCCTGATGCCTATGCTTGCCGAATTTCTGGCAACGCTAACGATGGCGTGTACGAATTTCACAATGTCGTAAAACGCTTCACTCCAAAAATGACTTGGAGAGTGCACTCGTTCGCGGCGCAAGATTCTGCTGGCAATGAAACCGACCTAGATTACTCAGCACTGAAAAGCTTGCGCCTTTCGCCAACTCTGCGACAAACAGGTGACGGCGATGTGAGCACTCCAGTCCTTGATGACATCAATATTGTGAATTCCTCGATAGATACGAGGAACTCAGGTGTCGTCGTAACAACAATAGTGAAAGTCCATGACACACTTTCAGGCTTTTCCAGCGGAAATTTAACGTTCTATTCCACGAGCAAACACACAGAAATTCGCGGCAACATCGGCTTCCCGCAATCATGCAGTGAAATTAATGCCAACGATGCGCTGGAAACACAAACTTCAACAAATTGCTTGGCCACATCAAGCGGAAACTCGAAAACATTTCACTCATTTACTTATTTCCCCAAGGGCACACCGAAAGCTACTTATCGCTTAGAAGTCGAGCTCTACGATCACGTCGAAAATGCGAAGTTTTATAGCTACAAACAACTAAAGGCAATTACATCCGATAGAAAAATCGAGCAAACCGGGACCCCAATTCCAAAACTTCCTGCTTCTTACTCAAAGCCAGAAATCTCGAAAATCTCCGCAGTAACTTCGGCCGTCAATGCCGCCAACGGACCAGCACTCATTGAGTTCAGGGTCACCGCTAAGGATGTCGGCTCTGAAGTATTTTCCATGGAGTTGGATCTCGGCAGAATTACTAATTCTGGCTCCGGAACATGCTTTGGCTGTGGGCTAACTGTGTACTTCAACTACTTTGCTAACGATGAGCAGTGCAACTCCGATCGCACATCCGCAGCTACGCCAGTTGCCGTCGGCACCGGCTGTCTAATTTCAGGAACTCGATCGAACGGCATTTACAGCCTCAAGGCTTACCTACCGGCACATGCGGCAAGTGGCGACTATTTTGTAGGAAGTGCATTCATAAGAGATGCCAAGGGACATGTATTCGACTGGAGCCTAAACAGCCAAGAGGCAAGTCCGCTTCAGGTCAAGGTTCATAATCGTTAAGCAATTGATCTAGCGCTCACCTGAGAAACGCCAACACTTAAGGCAAACGGTAGATTCGGTCTTAACATTCCCCTTACAGTCCGTTGGACTGTTCCCCAACATTCATAGGCCACGATAAAGACATGTCCACTCAAACTCGACGCCACAGCAAGAGTGCCGGTTCCGCACGGCGCGCTGTTGCCCCAGCCCAGGCAAAAGGTCGAAGCCAGACTTTTGCCAACGTCGTGGCGGCACTTGCCGGTGTCGGTTTGGGAGTTGCGCTCATCAGTGAGCTGCAATCTGTTAGTAGTGCATCATTCTCGGACTCGGCCGCGTTTCTTACCTTGCTCGGCCGAGTCTGTGGAATGGTCGGCACTTACGGCATCATCATGACGCTGTTTCTCATTGCGCGAATTCCGTGGCTGGAACGCGAAGTTGGTTTCGACCGCACCGTGATGTGGCATCGCAAGCTCGCGCCGTATGCGCTCTTGTTGATTGGCCTGCACGTTGTATTCATCATCTTGGGTTACTCGATGACTGACAAGACATCGTTCTTTGCACAGTTGTGGAAGCTCACTGCACATACTCGTTGGATTTTGCCTGCACTTGCCGGTTTCATTTTGTTCATGACCGCTGGTGTCACGTCTTACAAGCGTGCCCGCAGTCGCATGTCATACGAGACTTGGTGGGTCATTCACCTTTACACCTACCTCGCAGTTGCTTTGTCGTACGCGCATCAAGTGTTGCTCGGCAACGCATTCATCATGCATCCACTGGCTGCGAAGGTGTGGCTAGCGTTGACGCTCACGGCCGTCGGTTCGCTTGTGGTTTTCCGCTGGATCATGCCGATTGTTCGCGGCGCACTTTACGGGTTACGCGTTCACGCTGTCGTCCAAGAAGGACCTGACGTTGTCAGCGTCTGGATGACCGGCCGCAATCTCAAGCGCATGAATGTGTCTGGCGGACAGTTCTTTTGCTGGCGATTTATGACCAAAGAGTTATGGTGGCACGCGCATCCTTACTCATTGTCAGCTCCACCTGATGGCAAATACTTGCGCATCACCGTCAAGAACTTGGGCGATCACAGTGCTGCACTTGCACACATTCACCCAGGAACGCGCGTGTTGGCCGAAGGACCTTACGGCGCATTCACCGCGGGCCGTCGCCATGGCGATCGCGTTGTGTTGATTGCTGCCGGCGTTGGCATCACGCCAATTCGGGCCATTCTCGAAGAACTGCCATCATTCGCCCAGGTCGAGGTGCTGTATCGCGCACGCCGTGACGAAGAAGTTGTATTGCGCCACGAACTTGATCGATTGGCACAACGGCCTAATACAAACGTTCGCTACCTCGTTGGATCTCGCAAGGACCATCCGCTAGACCCCAAATCACTCCTACGCCTAGCCCCGCACATCAGCGCAAGCGATGTGTACTTCTGCGGACCTGAAGAAATGCGCAAGCAAGTTCATCACGCAGCCGTAGTACTTGGCGTACCAACTACTCACATTCACGACGAAGCATTCGCTTTCTAAGGATCACAATGAAACGCGCTCCCATCGTTCTGCTCGGCACTGTTGCTGGCGTAGCAGGCGTCCTCATGCTGAATCCGCAAGGCTCGTCGTTCACGGCGCAGTCCACAACGGATCCAAGCACTGGAACTGGTACAACGACGGATACTTCCGCCACCGGCACAGGCTCGACTACTGGCACCGGCACAACGACGTCCAACACGACATCGAGCTCGTCGTCTGGGGTGAGTGGCACCGCAACTGGCGATGCAGTGTTCGTTAATTATGGAAACGTCCAACTCAAAGTCACTGTCAAGAACAACAAGATCACCAAGATTGTTGCCGTGCAATTGCCGAACCAAGATGGTCGTTCTATCGAAATTGCTAACGCTTCCGAGCCGATGCTGCGCGAACAAGCGCTCAAAGCTCAATCGGCAAACATCGCCGGAGTCAGCGGCGCGACGTTCACGTCCTATGGTTACCAACAGTCGCTGCAATCAGCTTTGGACAAGTTGGGCTTTAAGTAAATGAGCGACAATCGCGTGGTGCACGTCGAACACATCTGGGGAACAGTTGTGTCGATTGACGTGCGACTTTTCCGCGCGAATCGCAAGACTGCCGAAACGGCCGTACAAGAAGTTGTGGCTTGGCTCAAAGATGTCGACACAGTGTTCAGCACTTACAAAGTCAATAGCGTAATTAGTCAGTTGCGCGATGGTCGCTTGAACTCGGACGATGTTGATGCTGGAGTTGCCGACGTCATCGCACGGTGCGAACGAATCCGCGACATCACCGGCGGACTCTTTGACCCATGGGCTGTCGAGGGTGGCTTTGATCCATCAGGCCTTGTCAAAGGTTGGGCTGCTGATCGTGCAGCTGACATTTTGGCGAGTCACGGCCTTCACGATTTCATGATTAATGCAGGCGGCGATGTCGCAGTGCGCGGTAAGGCCGACGTAGACGAACAGTGGCTCATCGGAATTCAACATCCATTCCTGCCAGGCCAGATTTGCGAATCCGTTCGCATTGCCAATGGCGCTGTTGCTACCAGCGGCTTGTATGAGCGCGGTGACCACATCACATCACCGCATGACGAAGGCATTAAAGCCTCCAGTGCGACGGTGATTGGTCCCGATTGCGCCACTGCCGATGCTTTAGCTACTGCCCTATTGATTGCTGGCCGAGCCGGCTTTGAATGGTTTAAGAAATTGCCAAACTGGTCGGCTTTTATCGTCGATGGTGACACGACGATTGCATTTGGTCCAGCATTCGCATAACTCTTTGAGTTAGCGAGAAATGACCTTGCTGACCGCCATCACTGAATTCTCACGGTGCGTCGCCTGCAAACGAATACTGGTTTCCACATCGCGCTGTCGAAGTGCCGCAACCATCTGAGCGTGCTCGTCATTCATGTGCTCAAGGTTGATCGTGCTGGACATGTAGACCGAACGGTATGCATCAGTTGAATCCCACAGTGTGCGAATGATGCGAACTAGTCGAGGCATGTTGCTGCACTCGAACATCGCGAAATGGAATCGGCGGTTCGCAGCTGTTATTGCAGACACATCTCCAGATACCGAGGCAATGCGAACATCGTTCGACATCTCTTCGATGAAATCGACATCCTCGTCAGTCATCATCGGAATGGCCACCGTCAAAGCTTCTTCTTCGAGAAGCGCACGAATGCGATACACCTCAACCAAATCACTCACGCTTAAATCGGCGACGAAGTAGCCGCGATGTGGATGATAAACAACCTGACCTTCGCCTTCGAGAACTTTGAGTGCTTCGCGCAGTGGAACGCGACTGACGCCGAGTTCTGTGGCCAACGTGTCTTGCTTAACTTGCTGTCCAGCTTTAAGTACACCGCTAGCAATTTGGTTACGCACTTCGCGCAACACCTGCTCTTGGGCAGTTAACGTACTCATGTTTGCTTACCCAATTCAGGTGGCGCACTCTTGTATTCGACTGGCGTCTTGGAAAACGAAATCGGGTTAGCAACCTGTCGGCGCACTTCGCCGTCTTGCTCAATGTCGATGATGGGCTTGAGGTCTAGCGACTCTGCGAACGCGAACGCTTGATCAATCGAGTTGATCGGACCCGATGGAACTCCGGCCGCCGTCAAAGCTTTCCACCAATGGTCGGCGGTGTTTTTGCCGAATGCCTCGAGCAGCAGGACTTTGAGCTCATCTCGGTTCGCAACGCGCTCGGTATTGGTCGCGAACTTGTCATTCGATGCAACGCCGTCGAGACCAACCACATCACAGAGTTTGGCGAACTGACCGTCATTGCCCACGGCGATAACGATTGGCCGATCGGCTGCTTGATAAACCTCGTATGGGCTGATGGAGGGATGAGCATTGCCCAAGATGCCAGGCACTGCCCCACCCGAGACGTAACTGCTGGCTTGATTCACCAAAGCCGACAGTAACGACGACAACAAATTAACTTCGATGCACTGACCTTCGCCAGTGACCGTGCGATGTTGCAGCGCGGCGAGCACACCAATGGTTGCGTGCATACCCGTGATGACGTCGACGAGTGCAACGCCAACTTTCGTCGGTTCGCCCGGTCCAGGTCCAGTCACGCTCATCAAGCCGCCCATGGCTTGAACCAGCAAGTCATAGCCAGGCATTGCCGCACCGAGTCCCGAACCAAAGCCCGTGATCTGTGCGTACACAACAGTCGGGTTAGTCGCTGTAACGCTGTCGTAGTCCAACCCAAATTTCTTTGCAGTTGCAGGCGGGAAATTGTGGATCACGATATCAGCACGTGTTGCCAACTCATGTGCTTGCGCTAAACCCTCGGCATTGGTCATGTCGATAGCAACGGAAGTCTTGTTGCGGTTAATAGCTTCGAAGTACGTGGCACGCCCGGCCGGATCAAACGGTGGGCCCCAATGGCGAGTGTCATCGCCTGCACCGGGGCGCTCAACCTTGATCACTTCGGCGCCCATGTCACCCAAAAGCATTGTGGAATATGGGCCAGCTAGTACACGGGTGAAATCCGCGACAACAATGCCCTCAAGTGCGCCAGCCATTCCCCGATTGTATCCAATTGGTTCTTTCGAGCCTTGATTCTTGTGGAATTGCTATCAAAACCAAGCCGTCCTATCGAAAATGGACGAAATCAGCTTCCCCAAAAACAGGTGAGCTGTTGCATACGGTTAGTTACACATCTAAGACTTCGACAGTGCGGCCGCGTGAACCCATGCTCTCGGCCGACGGCAATTCACCCTTGGTGCGCACCGTGATGCGAGTGCGGTCGCCACGGAACAAGTCATGCGAGTACTCAATACGTCGACCGTTGAGGTCCATCGTTGTTCGAGTGACCGAAAGCAACGGCGAACCGATTTCGACATTCAAAATGCGAGCTTCATCGGCCGTCGCTGCAACGATTTCGATTTGTTCAAGCGCTTCATCAGGAAATGTGTCGTAATGACGACTGAGTAATTCATACAACGACGAACCCAATGGACGTTCCAGCAATCCCGGGAACATGTCTGCAGGAAAGCGTGCATGCTCCAACGAGATTGGTTGACCATCAGCTAGGCGAATTCGGACAACATCAAAGATGTGGTCTTCTTCGTTCAGCCCAAGCGCAACACGCGTTGCTGGATCAGCCAACAACACAGCAGCGCTGACCAATCGAGTTCCCGCAGTGAAACCTTGACCACGCAATAGCGATGGCACGCCAACAATGCGCGACAAATCGCGGTCGATTTTTTCTGGCGAGATGAACGTGCCACCACCTCGACCAGGCAGTCGACGAACCGCGCCAATGTCTTCGAGCGCAGTCAATGCCTGACGCAACGTTGAGCGACTGACATCAAATTCTTCGGCTAGCTCACGTTCGGCAGCAAGTTTCTGACCCGGTCGCAACTCCCCTGTCGCGATCAATTCGAGTACGCGACGTCGCACTTCTTCGGCAGCAGGGCCAAGAGAGTCCGCGGGTTGAACGATCGTGTCAGTCACTTAGTTACATTGCCTCTAGTGCCGAAAGTGATTCAGGAAGAATCTGTCCACCATCAATAATGAGTGCCTGGCCTGTGACATATGAAGCTTCCTTGGTGGCAAAGAACAATGCAGCGTTGCCAATGTCTTCAACTTCGCCGAGGCGATGAAGTGGAACGGTGGCTTCCATGGCCGCACGATATTCCGGACCCATGTCAGCAAGACCTTCAGTTGCAATGTTGCCTGGCAGCACAGCGTTGACAGTAATGCCCTTAGGCGCAAGTTCCATCGCAGCCGTGCGCATGAATCCAAGCTGTGCAGCCTTGCTAGCTCCGTAATGTGACCAGCCTGGGTAACCAGTTACTGGACCAGTGATGGACGACGTCAAAATCACGCGACCGCGACCTGACTTTTCCAATGCTGGTAGGCACGCTTGAACAGAAAACATTGTGCCCTTCACATTGGTTCCAAAGACTTTATCCATATCAGCCTCTGACATTACTGCAAGTTTGGAGTCAGGGAAGATACCGGCATTGGCACACAACACATCGATGCCGCCATTGCGCTCGATTGCAGTTTGCGCCATGCGATTGCAATCAGCCTTTGATGCAACGTCACCTAATACATATGTGACCGTGCCACCACCGAGTGCGGTGATGTCATCGGCTGCGGCTTTCGCGCTTGCTTCGTCACGACCGGTAATCACAACGTTCGCGCCGGCGAGTGCAAAAACTCGGGCAATCCCCTTGCCGATACCTTTTGTGCCACCCGTGACAAGAACGGAATAACCAGCGATTGATGTAAACATGTTGCTCCTTTGTCGTGACTTTTGTTGGTCGTACTTAGCTGTATTGCGATAGATATTTTTCGGCCAAGTCGCACGACACTTTTGTGAAGTTATCGCCCATTTCTTGGCCAGTTTCCGTGTCTTGATGGCTGCCCACCCAGGCGACCAAAAGTAAACGGCGGAACATTATGAATGTAGGAAGTTCGTGCTCTTCTTCCTTGCTCAAATCGGCAACAGTTCGATAACCATTGACCCATGAATCCGTCATTGCGGGGATGAGCGGATGGTCCTCAATGAACGAGACCGACGACCCAAGGTCATACATGAACCAACCAAGGCCGCAATCGTCGAAATCAATAACGGTGACATCTGAGCCATCAACCAAAAGGTTGGCAAGACGCATGTCTGCATGAACCAAGCCGAATCGATCAGGGCCAGAGCCAAAGGCAGCAAGACGCTTGCCCAAAGTTTCTGAGAGGCGACCCAAGATTTCCAATTCGCTTGGACCCATCGCCAATCCGTCACGCCATGAACCCCAGTGCCCGTTTGGACCAAGCGCGGTTTCGTAATTCCACGTCATGCGAGTGAAGCCCGCAGGACGTTGCCATTGACGTGAGTGTTGATGAAGGCGCGCGGTGATCTGGCCCAGCGTATTGAAATCCTGAACAAGGCGATCTTCGGTTGGTTCAACGCCATTCATGAATTCGAACATCACAGCATTGCGCTGTTCACCCGAATCATCCGTTGCCGTAACAACTCGACGACCATCTGTTGCTGGCAAAATCGCCGGCGTCAGCACGAGCTTGTCGTCGCGCAACGACGTCACCCAATCGAGTTCACTCTCAATGGCTTGCGGCGCGTGATAGTTCGGGCGATGGATGCGCATGATCGAACGCTGGCCATCACCACTAGTGACTTGATATGT
>JALQVI010000039.1:0-3795 GCA_023260395.1 Candidatus Nanopelagicales bacterium | reverse complement strand
CGGACACGTTGAGAAGTTTGAGCGCGACATCGCCACCAAGTCCAAACTCAATTGCTGCACTGCGCGCAAATTGATCTAACTTGGCAGGATCATTCGAGTAGTCACCCATGACACTCCTTCACAGTCCCCGTTGAATCAACGTTGATCCAACGTTTCGTTCTAAGTACCGCTTTCGCGGATCTTTAGGGAAGTAAGTTGCGAAATTCTTAGTGCTCGCGTCCCACGATTGATAGGAGTGCCTTGTCGATTGCTTCTCGTGCCTTGGCCACACTTTCAGTGGTACCTGACATGTAGACGCGACCGGCGGCGCCAATCATTTGAACATCAACCAAAGTGACATCAGGTGCCACCTTTTCAGCTTCGTTGGCAGCAACTGTTGCGAACAATGCAGGTGTCATTTCATACACGAGCAAAGATTCGCCTGGCATAACCATTGAGGCTTGACGATTACGGTTCAAGATGATCGCATGCTGATCCGTAATGTTTTCGATGATGTCGCTGTAGAGAGTGCGCGGACGCAACTGATCAGTAGCTTGTGCGTTGATGCCATCAAGGATGGCTTGGCCAGCACGCTTCACCAACTCGATGTCTGATGCATGTACTTCGAGCACACCGAACTGACGTTCCACGAACAGAATGCCCGGTTCAACGTCTGGAACTGACTTGAGTGCCAAGTCAATTACTCGTTCGATCGCGAGACCCGGAGCTACTTCGATGATCAGCGAGTGCTGACCTTCGTAAGGTGTGTAACCCCGGGCTCGCGTCGGTGTGCCCATGTACGCGGCAAACTGCCGCTGCAGTTCTTCAACGAGCAGGTAGACGCGTAACT
Source organism: Candidatus Nanopelagicales bacterium (assembly GCA_023260395.1). Lineage (GTDB taxonomy): Bacteria > Actinomycetota > Actinomycetes > S36-B12 > UBA5976 > UBA5976. The sequence continues at coordinate 2,966 of JALQVI010000039.1, read as the reverse complement.
CGGGCCCAGCAATGTGTGAGCCCATGAATTACTCGCCCGAAACCTTGAAGAACTTATTCAGTTCAGCGTGTGGACGCGGGATGACGTGCTGTGAAACGAGTTCGCCAACCTGGTTGACGGCTTCAGCAGCAGCATCGGTAGCAGCCTTAACAGCGCCGACATCACCAACGATGACGACTGACACAAGGCCGTCGCCAACTTCTTCGCGGGCAACGATGGTCACGTTTGCTGCCTTAACCATGGCATCGGCTGCGGCAACAGCTGCAACGTATCCCTTGGTCTCGATCAAGCCCAGTGCATTGCTTGACATGTGTTTCTCCTTCGTATGAAAGCGAACGGGTGTTCGCCATCGGGTTTCGTGCCTTGCGACACGTATCTGCAATCAGTCAGTGACTGCGTGCAGAAAACTATTTGCTCTGTTGCTGATCAATTGATCCGATGATGAGCGCATCGATTGGAGGCGTTGTACCTGGGAACCACGACGCAGCAACTGAACCAGTTGCCACGAGTACTTGTTCGCCAAGGCCACTACCCAAGACATCGAAGGCGATGAGGCGTGAGCCGCCATCAACTTCAACTTCGAGGAAAGCGCCATTCGGAATCTCGTCGAGACGTCGAGTGGCCCATACATTTCCGATGACCGTTGCTTTCAGCATTAGCGATTCACCGTGCCCTTCTGATTTTCTTGAGTGTCACGAATTAGTTCGACGCCCATTGCACGTGCTTTGTCGCGTGCCAGCGCCGTCACAACAACCTTGCGGTTGAGATAAATTGCGTTTCCAGATTCAGCAGCTTTGCGAACCATGGATTCGGTCAATGCGCCCTTTTCAACTCGCATGCCTTGAGTTGCTGCAGAGATGTTCGTTGAACCGGATGAGTGCGAGCCGGCAAGCTGGAAAGTGATCTTGCCTTCGCGCAATTGCGCGAGCGTGCCAGCGTCCTGCGACATGTCCAAGACTCGGCGCACGAATGCGGCCAGATCGGAATCGTTATTGAGCGAGACGACTTCCGTCACTGCAGGTTGCGCAACAGGAGCAATTGGCAATTTCACATTGCTCACGTTGCTACCCAGTGCATCGCGTAGTGCTTCACGCACTAGCGAACGCAACATCTCGCTATCGATTGTGGACACTAGCGACCACCCAAAACCTGTTCTGCAACTTCGGCTGCGGCGCGCACATCGGCTTCTTTGCCCGACAAATAGACGCGACCGGTAGCACCGATCATTCGGTAGTCAACAACCTTGACGTTTGTTGCCTTTTCAGCTTCGTTCGTTGCCAAGATGGCGTACGAAGCAGGCTGAACTTCGAGCACGAACAATGACTCGCCTGGCAATACCATCGAACCGATTTTGTTGCGGTTAATCAGGAATGCGTGCTGGTGATCGATTGAAGCGATGACTTTGCTTGCCAAAATCTGTGGCTTAACCGCCGAGGCTTCGGTCGTGCCAAGCGCGGTCAAAACTGATTGCGCAGCGGCGCGAACTTCTTCGGTTGGACCGTGAAGTTCGAGGTAACCAAAAGTACGCTCAACGAACAAGATGCCAGCCTGAACATTTGCATGCTTCAATGCAACGTCGGTCAACGGCTCAATGTCGATGCCTGGTGCAACTTCGATGATCTGGGCGGCCATGTTTGCACGAGGCAACGCACCCTTGACCCAGGTACCGAGGTAGCACATCGTCTGTGGTTGTAGTTGGTCAATAAAGATGAACGACCGTAGCTCTGCCATTGTCTTTTCCTTAGCCCTTCATCAATGTGTGTAGTTCTTCAACGATTAGTCGACGAATTTCGTCGCGAAGTTCAGCAACATCACTTGTCAGTGGTGTGCGAACGTTGCTGGCATTAAAGCCGAGGTTTTCATTTGATGCACGTGGGTAAACCGGAACTGGTCCAACAGGTGCTGACCAAGGATTCAAACCAGCGAACGACGGCATAACTTCACGAACATCCGAGTTGTAGGCCAAGCGTGTGTAGTTCACCAAGTGCTTCGGCTGGAGGTTCTCCCCCACGGACGATCGACCGAAGTAACCGGTGCCGATTGTCATGCTTGGTGGCAAGTTGGTTTGGAAACCGGAAGCACCGAGACTGTTGCCCACATTCACTGAAACGCGAAGCACGGGTACAGCAGCGCTGAACTCCATGATGAGTGCAGGGTTCGTGCTGTGAATGGCCGATGAGTGTCCAGCGCCGGTGATGCGAAGTACCGCGCGAGCAACATCGATTCCACGCTTGGCCGTCGGTACACGCACGAATCCCAAAACTGGAAGTAACTTTTCGTGAGCCAGCGGTTCTTCGGGAACAACTAAATCGAACGGCGCAACCAATACGCGAGTCTTTGCAGGTACTCGAATGCCAGCGAGGTCAGCCACATAGGTCGCATCCTTGCCGACGAGTTTGGTGTTGAAGTGACCCTTAGGGAATACGAGTTCGCGCACCGCATTCACCTCGTCGGCCTTCAATACATATGCACCTTCGCGCTGGAATGCAGCGAGAAGTTTGTCAGCGATGACTTCCTCGGCGATAACGACACTTTCATTCGTGCACAAAATTGAATTGTCGAATGACTTTGATTCGATGATTCGCTCTGCGGTCTTTGCAATATCAGCTGTTGCATCCACGAGAACTGGAACGTTGCCAGGACCTACACCGATTGCAGGGTTGCCACTTCGGTATGCCGAACGCACAACGGGAGTTCCACCAGTTGCTACAACAACATCGACGCGCTCGTCAGTCATCAGTGCATTGATTAGCGGAATTGATGGGTCATCAACAATTTGAATGATGCCATCTGGTGCGCCGGCCTTCACTGCGGCATCAGCCATCACGCGAGCAGCCTCAGCGCAAACACGCTTGGCCATTGGGTGCGGGCTGATGATGATTGCATTACGCGTCATCAACGCGAGCAAGATCTTGAATGACACAGTTGCCACAGGATTCGTCGAAGGTGTCAGCGCAAAAATGACA
>JALQVI010000038.1 GCA_023260395.1 Candidatus Nanopelagicales bacterium | reverse complement strand
CTTCCTTACTTGAAAACCTTGGATGATACTCAAACCACATAAATTCACTTTCAAATGGAAATGCCCTACACTTTGTATGTATTACAGTTTCTGCAAAATCTACTAGTTTTAAATTTTTGTTTTCGCTCATATCGTTTTCTCCTTTCTCTTATTCCACCACTCGATCAACCTGGGCGCGCATTTCATTGCAACGAAGATTGCCAGCCCAAGCGCGAGACGCGGAAGCATATCGTTGTCTTGTTTACTCACAATTACACTCCTCCCAAATCTCACATGCTTCTTTCTCTACTTCATCAAGTGCATCCCAAAAATCTTTCATCTCAAAGGGATAATTTAAATTGTGTATTTCTGTACCTACATCACTACCCTCAACAATGACCCAGCATGCACCGGTTACATCGTGCAGTTGCCATTGCCAAAGGGCTTGGATGCAAACGCCGCTCTTGAAGCAATCGATCCTCGCAAGGATGCCGATGGCCTGCACCCAACAAACCTTGGCCGCTTGGTCCTAGGCGAACCAGCACCACTGCCTTGCACACCGCGCGGCATTGTGGAATTGCTTCGTGCATACGACGTGCCATTGGATGGCGCTGAAGTTGTCATCGTTGGCCGTGGCGTTACTGTTGGTCGCCCATTGGGTCTGTTGCTGACACGTCGCACCGAAAACGCGACCGTGACCGTGTGCCACACCGGCACCAAGGACATGGCCTCTCACCTCAAGCGCGCTGACATCATCGTCGCGGCTGCTGGTGTTCCTCACTTCATCAAGCCAGACATGATCAAGCCAGGCGCTGCACTTCTGGACGTCGGCATCACTCGTACCGATGCTGGCCTATTGGGCGACCTTGATCCTGCGTGTGCTGAAGTTGCCGGTTGGATTGCTCCGATGCCAGGCGGCACCGGTCCAATGACCCGCGCCATGCTCGTCAAGAACGTTGTTGATACCGCAGAAGGACTTATCTAATGTCACAGACCACAGCCAAGGAATACGACTACGTCATCATCGGTGGCGGTTCGGCCGGTTCTGTATTGGGTAACCGTCTGTCAGAAAATCCTGAAAACGAAGTACTCGTGCTCGAAGCTGGTCGTCCGGATTACTGGTGGGATGTTTACATCCACATGCCAGCCGCGTTGACCTTCCCTATCGGCAACAAGTTTTATGACTGGAAGTACGAAACCGATCCAGAACCATTCATGAATGGTCGTCGCGTGTACCAAGGTCGCGGCAAGGTGCTTGGCGGATCGGGTTCGATCAACGGCATGATTTTCCAGCGCGGTAACCCAATGGACTACGAACGTTGGGCCGGCGACAAGGGCATGGAGAACTGGGACTTCGCTCACTGTCTTCCTTATTTCAAGAAGATGGAAAACGCGACTGGCGTTCCAAACGACAACACATACCGTGGTCACAGCGGCCCGTTGTATTTGGAAAAGGGTCCTGCAAAGAACCCGTTGTTCAAGGCGTTCTTTGATGCCGCTGTTTCAGCTGGCTTCAAGCGCACTGACGATGTCAACGGCTTTAGCCAAGAAGGTTTCGGCCCATTCGACAAGAACGTCAAGAAGGGTCGTCGCTGGTCATCAGCACGCGCTTACTTGCACCCTGTCATGGACCGCAAGAACCTGACGATCAAGACTCGTCACCAGGTTCACCGTGTGTTGTTCGAGGGCGACAAGGCTGTTGGCGTTGTGGCTCAGAACGGCAAGAAGATTGTTGAATACCGTGCCAAGGAAATCATCCTTTGCGGTGGCGCTATCAACACTCCACAGGTCCTCCAGCTTTCGGGCATTGGTCCAGCTGAGTTGCTCAAGAAGCACGGCATTCCTGTTGTGAAGGATCTGCCAGGCGTTGGTGCGAACTTGCAGGATCACCTCGAGGTTTACATCCAGCATGCTTGCAAGCAGCCAATCACCATGAACCCGAACCTTGCGTTCTGGAAGCGTCCGTTCATCGGCGCTGCATGGTTGTTCGCTCGCAAGGGTCCGGGTGCAACGAACCACTTCGAAGGTGGCGGCTTTGCATGCTCGAACGAGGATGTGAAGTACCCGAACTTGATGTACCACTTCTTGCCAATTGCTGTTCGTTACGACGGCACCGCGATTGAACAGGGTCATGGTTACCAGGTTCACGTTGGTCCGATGTATTCAGATGCTCGTGGTCGTATCGAAATCAAGAGTGCTAATCCGATGGAAAAGCCTTCGATTTTGTTCAATTACTTGTCGACCGAACAGGATCGTCGCGAATGGGTTGAAGCAATCCAGGTAACTCGCAACATCCTTTCTCAGTCAGCATTTGATGAATACAGCGATGGCGAAATTTCGCCGGGACCATCAGTGCAAACACCAGAAGAAATTCTCGAGTGGGTTGCTAAGGATGCAGAGACTGCTTACCACCCATCATGTACCGCAAAGATGGGCACGGATGAGATGAGCGTTATCGATCCAAACACCATGAAGGTTCATGGCGTTGAAGGTCTGCGCGTTGTTGATGCGTCGGTATTCCCGTACGTCACCAATGCGAACTTGTATGCACCGACCATGATGGTGGCCGAGCGTGCAGCTGACCTGATTCAGGAAAAGACGCCGTTGGCTCCCGAATATGTCGATTGGTACAAGCGACCAAACGCATAAGCGTTTCACTTTAAAGGCGGATGGGTTTCGACTCATCCGCCTTTAGGTTTTTGCGACACCTGTTGCGTTCAACGTAACGGCCGCGTTCGACACCGCTCATTTACAACTGATGAATTCACAAGGTTTTCCCTGTGTTTGATTGCCCATTTGTGGCATAGTTGTCGGCACGGGGTTTAAGGAGTTGCCATGCGTTCCAAGCTGTTGTCCGTAGTTTTAGCTTCTATTTTGAGCGTGACCTTCATCGCGCCAAGTCACGCGACGACAAATGGATCGGCTAACGTGACTGGGTTAACTCTGCCCATGAACGTAAGCATCGTGGATTCGAACGGGATTCCTTATCCACCGAACTTTTCAATTCCGCTAAACAACACGTGGTGGGCTGCGCCGGGTGCCACGAATCTGAATCTGTCGATTTTATGGACTGGTAGCTCACCTAGCGACACAAAGTCATTCGAATTTTCAACTCTAGATATCACCGTCAACAATCACTCTGTATTGGCGCCCAAACTGTGGAACCAACACAAATTCACTCTGACTTCTGGAACCCCAACGTTGCTCCAACTGCCGGTCTTGGGCTTGCCTCGCACAGATGGGCAGAACTATCTAGTGACGGGTTCCATTGTGGAGTCGCTCCCCACCCCGAATTACAACACCAGCCGCCTTTCGAATGCGTTAGCAGCCGTTGGAATTCAACTTGAATCAGTACGCGCCGATATGCGCGATCTCAATTCGAGTTACTTTTACATCTCGTATCGTGCTCAACAGGACAAGCAGATCTATATCAAGTCAATTACTTTTAACGATGAGTTTGGTTCAGGAACTTTGAGTTTTGGCGACACGATGCAGCATCAATATCTGCCACAAAGTACGAGTCAACCGACAGAAACTTTAGTTGGGTATTCAACCAACATGCGACTTGATAGCGCTTTGGCAAATGACACTTTCTATTTCGAAGCCGTAATCCTCGCAGATGCACAACCCACATTGAAGTTTGCAAAAGGCGTTAACATCGACCCCAATGCGAAATTGACGTTTGCTCCGCGCACTGCACAGTATTCACCCGAACTGGGCTCGACATCATTCGTCTTGGTACTCAATAACAAATCACGGAAGCGCGTCGAATACAAAATGAGTGGGTTTGTCTCAGGCTCATCGAAACAAACGAAACCGATTTATATTGATGCAGCTGCGAATGAATCATGGTCATTGAATCCATTTGCCGTGAATGAATGGGCGTGGAGCGGTCGAGTCAAAGGCGACCTGCAAAGCGGCACGAAGCAACTGTCGTTTAGCGCTGGCACTATTGCCCCAGTTGCTCCGTTGACCAGTTCCATCACCGTGACTGGGTTGCCTACAGGGTGGAAGGCAAGAGTGACTCGCGGATCGCTGGTCGAGAAGTTGAACGCTAAGAAGAAGCCAGTAACCGAAGTCTGGGTCCGCGTGTATCCGCAAAACGCGACAGATGCCCTGCAAGTGATTACTTCAAAGGTTGCTCTGGCCAATAGTGCAACGGTGGCTACGCCCGTTCAAATGGCTTCCTTGAATGACAGAGTCATCGATTCGAATAGTGAGTACCGAATCAAACTCGGAACTCTTGCTGGCCATGTGGCTGACACGGTGCCGTACATTACCGGAAGTTTCACCATGACAACCAAGGAAGCGCGATTTTTTGATAACGGAATCAATTTCCCGGAAGAATTCAATGCATTTGGAATTGATTTTTCTAACTTCACATATGACGCTGGAACGAATCGCACCTACTTTAAGAAGCAGATTTGCAACTACTTCAAATCTAAAATAGGTATGCGAGTTACCGACGTTGTCATTGATGAACAAGCTCAGCCAGATTTCACAATTGCACCACTTGCTAGCGGCAAGTGCGCGACGGTGAATTTCGGCTACGCATCCGGCGATATTCGATGGAGAGATTCCGTCACATCGACGTCTCCGGTGCTCTCAGTCTCTGCGAACTACTCGTTCGTGTATCCACCAAGCTGAGTAAGCCAGCAAACTGTTAGTCCGAGTACTGGAGGGAACTTCGATTCCCTCCAGTACTTTTTCAAAATCGATCTTCTAAAACTGCAGGCCAATGGGCGCGAAATAATTCAACCTTGCTCCTTGCCGTTGCATATATGATCACAATTTGATCTCCAGGTTCTTGGTTGCGAATCTAAAACCCGTGCAAATGATCAACTTTTTAAAAACCCTAATTCCCCACGGCTTTTGCGTTGCTTTTTTGCCTTGATCAGTGTCAGTGACTTGCGAGATCATAGGCGGATCGCATAGAGACCATTGGCGATACGACTCTTAGGAGATTGACATGGCAGAAGGCGGCGGCATTAGCGGCTTGCTAGCACTTTTTTCGGATATAGATTCTTTGGATGTTCCACATTTTCAAAGAAATTATTCTTGGGGCGAATCACAAATTGATGCCTTTCACAAAGATATTATGTACGCAACACGAACAAAATCTGATCACTTTATAGGGTCAACAATTCTTATGCGGGATCTTGCAAATGAGTCCGATAAAGTACGACAAATTATTGATGGCCAGCAAAGAATCACAACGATATTTCTTTACCTGTGCGTCTTACGAGACAAACTTTTTGATTTCGAAAATATGCAAATAAAGAACTCTAATGGAGTTGGGGCCACCATTGATGTGTTGGGTCGAGTGAACAACATGATTTACTCAAATCCCGAGACTGGTGAGCCACGTTTTAAATCTAACGAACAGCTCCGTCCGTTCTTAAATGAATATATATTTCCTGAGCCGAGCTCGCATCGTCCTGATATTCCGCCTCGACATAAGTACTTCTCGCTCGAACTTCGCAAAGCCTATCTTCGAATCCGCCAACTCATCAACACCGAAATGAACAAACTATCCGGAGACGAGCAATTGCGACTCGTCTTCGAGATCATCAAGACATTCGAAAACCGCCTTCAAATTTTGCGAATTACAACTTCTAGTTATCCTGAATCATTCACTATTTTCATGACTCTGAATAGCCGAGGTATGCCTCTTGGGCCGTCAGACTTAGTCAAGAGCCTATTTATGAAGAACATTGCGCATGGTTTGTCTGCAGAAAATGTTGTCACAAAGAACGAAGAAGTTGCCGCTGTTTGGAAAGAACTCACCGACAACATTGGGGATGGCGATGTTGATCAATTCCTTAGACACTATCTGGTCGCGAAACAAAGTGAACCAATCGTCTCTCGAGTCATCTATCGCAAAGTTGAGGATCTTGTTGGGCACGACCACAAAACTGCATTAGTAAATTCATGGAATCTCCTTAAAGAGATGAAACGCAAATCAGAGATCTACGCATCGCTCTTGAAGCCTGAAACTATAGAAGAGCCATATATCCAAGACAAATGCAAGACTATGCATCAACTTGTCGATTCATATCGAATTCTCATGATGACAATTCTCGATAACAACTCGCACAGTCCCAACAAGCTAGATCTGCTTGAACAACGAGAATTAAGCCACATCTGCGAAGTGCTTTGCATACGATGGGTTCTCACCGGTGGAAATGCTCAAGAACTTGAGGATCACTTGCAACTTGTGAGCCTATCTATTCAAGATGCAAATAAAGATTTTAAGGTGACGAGAGACTTACTTGCATCAAAGATTCCAACAGATAGTACTGTTCGAACAACGTTTAATCTTGATTTAACTAAGACTGCACTAATTCGCACCGTACTTTTCGGTATAAACAAATTGATAGGTGATCCAAGTGAACTAATCACTTTGGACTCCTCAAAAGTTCATGTCGAACATATTGCTCCAGCTACACCGACTGACCATTGGAAGAAAGTTCTATTCCCAGACGCACAGGGTGATGTAACAGCAGAATATTCAGCTCGAATCGAGCAATGGGGAAATAAGACGCTTCTTGGAAAACGTGAAAATTTGGATGTTGGCCAGCTTCCATTTCGCGAAAAATGCAAGGGCCGAAGCGATGCAAATTGGGCGGGCTACGAAAATACTCCAATTTCGATCACCAAAGATCTTGCAAAGGAATCTGACTGGTCTTATGAAGTAATTCAGCAACGTAACCAGTGGATTGCTGAATCATTCATTCAAATTTGGAGTGTTCACCCTCACATGGATGAAGTTATTCCATTCCATTCTTGGAAAGAAAGCAAGAAGTTGAAGTAGACACCCAATTAGCAACTACCCAATTGGCGCCGGCGCTTTATTCTCACGGTTAATCACAACTAGACCCAAGAGAATGCACCCGGCGCCAATTACTTGCCACAACGTAATTGGTTCACCGAGAACAACAACACCAAGCACCAGAGCCACAAACAGAATGAGATACGTCGTATCCCCTGCTACGGAGGCTCCCACTGCACGAATAAGTTTCTGAATCAACAAGAACGTCATAGCTGTACCAACAATGCCGAGGGCAACGAGGGCTGCTGTTGTCTTGAGCGTTGGATTGAACGTCTGGCTATGAAACCACGGCAGCAAGATGGCGAACTGAGCTGCGGAACTGATCATCTGGCCCGCAGTCAACGACATTGAACTGTCTTTGAGTTCACCGAAGTTACGACGGACATAAACCAAGCCTGCGGAATATGCCAAGGTGCTGATCAAGATTGCTGCGGTTCCAAACAGGTCCATTGTGCCCAGGCCGTTCCATGGCTCGGCTAAAACCAATGCGCCCACGAGTCCAAGCCCAAGTCCAGCAATGCGATGCTTTGATGGGCTTTCTTCGGGAACAAAGATGATGACGAGCAACAGAGTCATCAATGGGACGAGTGCGTTCCAGATACTTGTTTGCACAGTAGTAATACGCGTAACGGCAACAGCCATTCCCAGGAACGCGGCGGTGTTGAGCAGGAACGCTGAGATGCTGATCTTTATCCATACTGACCAGCCACGAGGTAAGCGGTCACCCTTAACCAACACGACTGTGGTTAAAAAGATTGCGGCAAGGGCGGTGCGAACAAATGAAATCTCGACTGGGGTGTATGACTCGATGGCAATCGCGGCATACATATAGTTACCGGCGAATAGAACTGAGGCCCAGATAAACAAGCTCATGTGATTACGTAACTGATTTGGCATAGTTCTTTGAGCCTATTGAGTTCAATGGTCATTCCCAAAGTCGCCGTGCGCCGTCAGCGATGCGCAATCTGGAATGTGCGCGATCTCTCGTAGGCTGTTAGGTATGCGCAAAGAAACAGCACTGACCGGAATGATTACCGGAATGGTGTTTTGGGGCTTTGCCAATCCATTCAGCGACATTTCTATGTCCTATATGTCACCTCCCGAGGGATATTTCCTCGAGGCTGTGTCGGGTGCGCTGGCATTCATCGCCATTGTGTTGTTGGTCCCGCGGTTGCGCAGGAACGTTGGGCAAATTCCGTGGCAATTGGCGATTCCGCTGGGTTTGATCATGCCGGGGTTGTGTTTCTACCTGGGCAACATTGGCTATGAATACGGCACCGTCACTATCGGCGTGATTCTGTTGTCGACCGAGGTTGTGTTCACCGCGCTGGGTGGCGCGTTCATTCTCGGCGAGAAGCTCTCGACGAAATCATTCCTGGCGATCCTGATGGGCTTTGTTGGCGTAATCATCGTGGGCGTGAATGGCCAAGCGCACAATCCAGAAGCTGTTGGCAAAACAATCGACATCGTTGGTCATTCAGTCAATGCAGGTTTGGTTGGTGCTGTGTGCTTTATCTTGTCGGCATTCTTCAGCGGATTGTTTGCGGTGTATGTGCGCAAGAATGCAGCCGATGTTGAACCGATTGCGTTGACGATTGGTCAGTTGATTGCAGGCGCTGGATTCGGCATTGTCATTTACTTTGTGTCGGGCTTGGATTTACAGAGCATGTATTCGCGCACGACAGGGTTCTGGGCGGCCATCATGGCCGGGCTGTTGGGTAGTGCGTTTGCGTTCTTGTTGTTCAACATGGCATCCGAACATGTGAGCACTCGTCAGACTGCGATGACATTGAACTTGATTCCAGTCATTGCGATTGCTGCGGGTGCGCTCATGGGTCGAGGCATTCCAACGTTGATTCAGGTGCTGGGTGCAGGCATTGTGTTGGCGAGCCTGTTCTTCCTCGAGGTCGACGAGACCAGCGAAACCGTAGAGGTTACTGACGCGCAGAATTAATGCGCTCGATCAGCTCCGGCGCGTTCTTTGATCCGATGATGATTCCGGTCCATGCGTTGTTGTGTAGCGCGATGTGTACCGGGACTTCGTGGCGACGCCAATAAACGAAATTCTTGACGCCTTTTTTGAGATATGTTCCAGCCTGGATATAGCCGGGCAGTCCTGTGCCAGGGCAACGAAGCCCAATTCCGCGCGGGAAGTCTTCGTAGATGCCGACCGATGTGACATCAGCCAATGGGACGACGATTTGTTTGCGAAGGCTGGCGAGTTGTTCTTTGCGTGTGAGTTCGACGACGAGGTCGGTACCTCGAATGACGATGTTTGGCATTGGTCTCACTTCCTTCTCTGTAATTATCGCGCGCAAGGAAAATCTTTATCGGCACATCTGGGGTTTGGCCCGGGTCAGAGTTCATGAAAGTATCGAGTGTGCTGACAACGTTGAAGAAGCTTCGTGACCCTTCTGCTCGATTAACGAGCAAGCAGGCCGCGTTCACGTTGGGTGTGTCTGCGTTGTTGTTCGGTTCATCGGGCACGGCTGCGCATTTGGGCATGGATGCCGAAAGCCCGTTAGCGATCTCGTCGACGCGTTTGGCGCTCGGCGGATTGTTGTTGATGGCCTGGGTGTTGGTGTCGCAGCGGTCGGCACTTTCGTTGCGCACTGCACTACGTGATCGACGTTCGTGGTACTTGGCACTTTCGCTGTCGTTTTTCCAGCCCGCATACTTCCTGAGCATTCAACAAGCCGGTGTTGCGCTCGGCACGATGGTTGCCATCGGTGGCGTCACAGTGTTCACCGCAATCGCGGGTGCATTCATGGGACACAAGGTCACACGTGTATGGGTTGTGTCGACGACGTTGTGCCTGACCGGGCTTGGATTGATTTCGTTCAAGGACGCGAGTACAGGTGACTATAAGGGCATCGTTTTCGGAATCGTCGCGGGCATCGCAGGCGCAGGCTTCACGTTATCGACCAAGTCGATCTTGGATGACCACATTGCGCCAATTCCGCCGACTTCGATTGGGTTGACTGTGTCGGGGTTCGTCGTGGGGATTGTGACGCGGCCGAGCTATGACTTCTTGTTTACGACGCATGGGATTCTCGCCGCGATTTATTTGGGCATCGTTGTGACGTCGTTCGGCAACATTTTGTGGGCACGAGGCTTGGGTAATTTGGCACCCGGTCCAACCACGACGTTGATGTTGGCCGAACCTGCGTTTGCAACGTTGCTTGGAGTCGTCGTGCTGAAAGAAGCTCTCACCGGTCAAGCGACCTTGGGCATCATCTTGTTGTTCACCGGCCTGGCACTGCAAGGCATCAAGGGTAAGTAACTGAACCTCCCCCAGTGACGTTGCGTTACAGTAACGTATGAACTATGACGGGGCTTAATCAAGAGAGTGATGCGACATTACTTCAATTGATGAAGCGCGACAACATCGAGGCGTATGAGGTCATTTACCGCAAATATGGAAACCAGCTTTTCCGCGCCGCATTCCTTCGCGTGGGATCTCGTGAAATAGCTGAGGAAGTCACTTCCGACACTTTATTTTTACTCTGGAAAAAGCGTCACACCATCGAACTTGATTCCGAATCATCGCTTTACCCGTGGTTATTTGTGAGCTGCGCAAACAAATCCTTGAACGCCATCAAGAGTCGCTTTCGCTATCAAGATTTAATGTCCGATCTAGCTACAGATACCAGGTTCGACGACCTCTTAATTTCTTCATACTTTGATCGAGAATCAAATTTAGAAGAGACCTACTCCATACTGAGCACACTCAGTCATACCGATCGCGAAATTATCTTGCTACGAGTAATCGACGATTTGTCTTACGATGAAATTGCATCGATACTCGGGATTTCAGCCTCAACTTCTCGCACGCGCTTTAGCAGGGCCACATCAAGACTTCGCGAAGTTGCAACCGGCTACGGACTGAATTTCAGTAAGCCATACCCTCAAGGAGAAGTGCGATGAAATCTGGCGATAAGGATTTCACCTTGACTGAAGATGCAATCACAAAGGGGATCAACCGAGTTTCGAGATTCGAAAAACGTCGAAAGATTGCTAAGTCTGTCGGCGGCGTTGGTCTCTCTTTGGTAGCACTTTTTGCCTTCAGCCGCCAAATCCAGTCTGACGACGTCACTGCAACCAAACCAATGAAGTCGTACGAAATTACTTGCAAACGTATTCAAGATGGCAAGATCTATACAACTAAATTCAACCTGCCTGGTAATACCGAAGACGTGAAAAGGTTGGCTGAGAAATCATGTGGAATTTCTCAGCCAAATCTCAGTTCAACTAACAAAGACCCAAATTTAGCCATTTCAGGCGAACTCAAGACCTCAAGCGCTTCTGCCTGTGCTAAATCCATTGAAATTTGGATTGATTCGAAGGTTGCAGAAACTTTCTGCCTGAAAAAGTAACAAAATCGAAAGTTCGCGACATATACAAGTAGGCAACTATGCCTTGCACCAAGGAGATACTCTCTATGTCGCACTTTCGAAGGAATGCCACATTCGTTGTTGCGTTGACTGCCGCAGGCGTTGCCCTTGCCATGGGAACTGTTGCAGCGTCGGCAAACGCGATTCCAACCGCACAATCGCCAACTAAGGTTTCTGCTCAATCTGAGAATTCAGTTCAAGATCAAATTTCAGTGCTCGCAGATGAAATTTATAAACTCTCCGACGCCAATTTCGTTGACATTCACACGGATACCGAAAACAAGGCCATCCATGTGTTCTGGAAGGGCAACCCTCCTGAGCAAGTTCTAAAATTCATTTCAGAGAATTCGAACGACATTTCAATCGACGTTGACTCATCGGTCAAGATTTCACGGGCTGATAAGGACAAGGCTGTAAAAGAAATCCTTCAATTAGGTGAACTAAATTCGTGGGACATTCAGGGAGTCTCTATGGATCCTGTCAGCAAAAATGTAAACATAGGCGTTGGTCCTAGTTCAAAGTTCGAAGATACTTCGATTGATCAAATCAGAGAAATTACTCAAATTGAAAATGTGAAAATCGTACGAAACGACCGCGAGGATCTCTCGATCTCTGGAACCTTGAGACGTAAGTAACGCCGGTTCCCCGTACGACCGGAAGGCACGCCTGACAGACTCGTTCCTATGAGCGCCGCTAAGAATGCCATCCGCACGGGCATTCCGACGTATTGGGCGTCAATCAATATGCGTGCGGGTATGGTCGTGATTAGCCCGATCATCACGTTGATTGGCAAGGACCTCGGGCTCAACACGATTCAGCTCGCATGGTTGACGTCGATTCCCGTTCTGACGTTCGCTTTCGCTTCATCGCTAACAACGTGGTTTCGCCGATTTGGCAGCTTGAATCAAGTCATCACGTGGGCATTGTGGTTGCTTGGCCTTTCACTCATCTTGCGAGCAACCGGCAGCACCATCGCGCTGTACACATTCACTGTCGGCGTTGGCATTGGAATTGCGACATTGAATGTGTTGCTACCGATTTGGGTCAAGCGTTATGCCGGAAACTACAGCGGACTGATCACTGGTGTTTATGTGGCCATGATGGGTGTTGCCACGTCGATTGCAATCGGGGCCGCTGCTCCCCTGGCTCACATGACTTCGCTTGGGTGGAAACTCGCGATGTTGCCGTGGGGCGTTGTCGCGATCATCTCGGCGATGTGGTGGCAGTTCAGTATTCGTAATGACGAACCTGAACCGCCAGTTGCCAAGAACGAAGTTAACATCCGCATGTTCATGCACAGCCAACTCGCATGGCAGGTCATGTTGGTGTTCGGGTTGCAGTCAATGAATGCTTACGCAGCTCGCACATGGTTGCCGACCATCATGGTGACAAAGGGTTTCACATTGCAGTCCGCCGGCGCGACTGTTGCGATTGCAGGCTTGCTCGGGGCATTGATGGCAATTGGTGTGCCACACATCGCGCAGCGCAGTCCCGATCAGCGCTTAACTATCTGGATTGTTTCGGTGGCATCAGCCGCGGCATACATCGGCATCGAATTCGGGTCACACAATTGGGTGTTGTTCTGGGTGCTGGTGTCCAACATCGGGCAATGGTTGATTTATCCCCTGGCGCTACTGCTCATCATCATGACGTTCGCCGACCGCATCGCCAAGTTCGAGCTGGAGTTCCAGCAGGCTGTCACGGCGTTTCTCAACAACTGGGCAAACGTCATGCAGATGGCACAGAACCATCAGGGCGATCTGTTCGATGCTAGCGCGTACCCTGACCTAGAGGAGCTCAAGGCTGACTTCCGCTTCCGTGTCAACTACCGCCCTGTGACTGACGCTGGTGACTTCCGTGTCGATCTGCAAGAAGACGAACTATCATCATTGCGCGAGCAGGTCGAGGAGGCTACCAAAGAGAGCGTCAACGCTGTCCTGCGTCAACCACTGGAGCGACTGCGTGAGGTTGTGTCACGTCTCAATGATGTCACCAAGAAAGGTGAGCGCGCAGTTGTCAATAAGAAAACTGGTGCGACCGAC
>JALQVI010000037.1 GCA_023260395.1 Candidatus Nanopelagicales bacterium | reverse complement strand
GGCTTTCGGGCTACCCCTGCAGGTGGCAATGCCTGCAATAGACTTGGAGAACTATGGATTTGAGCATCGGCCTACCTTTTATGAAGGGTCATGGCACCGGCAACGACTTCGTTGTTGTGGCTGATTTCAACGACGAGTTGAACCTGACGGCCGACATGGTTTCCACAATTTGCGACCGTCACCGAGGCATCGGTGCTGATGGTCTGCTTCGCGTCGTGCGCGAGGGCGATACCTATTTCATGGACTATCGAAATGCCGATGGCACGCTTGCTGAAACCTGTGGCAATGGGCTACGGGTATTTGCTCGCTTCCTTGTTGAAAATGGCCTAGAAAAGGCTGGCACTTTCGATGTCTTGACCCGTGCCGGCGTGGTCCAAGCAACTGTCTCGGCCAACGATACAAACTTCGACAACATTGCAATTCGAATGGGCCAGCCAACCTTCACAGACGTTGAAACCAACCCTGAGGTCACCACAGAGGTCGACACGTGGACTGGCGTTGCCGTAACTATGCCAAATCCACATTGCGTGACAGTTATTGACGACATGATGATGGCCGGCTCGTTGCATGAACTTCCAACGGTCACACCTGCGTCGGTTTTCCCAGAAGGCGTGAACATTGAATTCGTTGAAGCGCGAGGTCTGAACCACATCGGAATGCGCACGTACGAACGCGGAGTCGGCGAAACACTCGCTTGCGGTTCTGGATCGTGTGCTGCTGCTGCGGTGTGGGCTGACCGTGAGAATCTTGCGGCGCCATGGACCGTTCAAGTCGACATTTTGGGCGGCACTGTATTTGTCGATGGCGACACCGATGGTTTCGTCACTCTTCGCGGCCCAGCGCGCTTTGTTGCCAGTGGCGTCATCTCACCTGAGTTGGTGGCGTTCTGAGTACCGGTCATTACGACGAAGAAGAGTTGTCGCTAGACCTTGATGCACGTGCCGGTTTGCGCCGTGTTGCGGGCCTATCGACCGAACTTGAAGACGTCACCGAGGTTGAATACCGTCAGCTGCGACTCGAACGCGTTGTACTGATCGGTGTGTGGGTCAATGGCACGCTTGAAGCCGAAGAACGTTCTATGGCCGAACTCGCATTGTTGGCCGAGACCGCTGGATCTGAAGTTTTAGATGCACTTATTCAGCGTCGAGATCGTCCAGACCCAGCGACTTTCATTGGTTCAGGCAAGCTGCAAGAGCTTCGCCAAATTGTTGTTGCTACGGGCGCTGACACAGTTATTTGTAACGGTGAGCTGTCACCTGGCCAATTGCGCCAGATGGAAGACGTCGTCAAGGTCAAGGTCGTTGACCGTACGTGGCTTATCCTGGATATCTTTGCTCAGCACGCACGCAGTCGTGAAGGTAAAGCGCAAGTCGCCCTGGCTCAGATGCAATACATGCTTCCACGACTTCGTGGTTGGGGTGCGGCGCTGTCGCGACAGTCTGGTGGCATTGGTACACGTGGTCCCGGCGAAACCAAGTTGGAGACTGACCGTCGTCGCATTGGTAAGTCCATGGCTAAGCTGCGCCGAGAGATTGCCGACATGGAAAAGGCCCGCACGACTCAACGCCAATCGCGTCGCAAGGCGAACGTGCCAAGCGTTGCCATCACGGGTTACACAAACGCCGGTAAATCGTCGTTGCTCAACCGTCTGACGTCGGCTGGTGTGCTGGTTGAGAATGCACTGTTCGCGACTTTGGATCCCACCGTTCGTCAGGCTCGCACGTCAACGGGTCGCGAATTCACGCTCAGTGACACCGTAGGTTTCGTTCGCGATTTGCCTCACCAACTCGTTGAGGCTTTCCGTTCAACCTTGGAAGAAGTTTCAGCCGCGGATTTGATCCTGCACGTTGTTGACGGCAGCGACCCAGATCCCGAAGGTCAGATTCGTGCCGTTCGTGAAGTTCTTGCGGAAATCGATGCCACGCACTTGCCGGAACTGATTGTGTTCAACAAGGCTGACATCGCTGACCCACTGACACTTGATGAAATGCTGCGCAAGTATCCCGAATCAATCGCGATCAGCGCGGCCACAGGACACAACATCGACCTTCTCGTCCAGGCAATTGAAGCCAAACTTCCATGGCCACAGGTCGACATCAAAGCAACGATTCCTTACGACCGCGGAGAACTGCTCGCGAAGGTCTATCGCGAAGGTCAAGTCCTTTCACGCACGGACACCGAACAGGGAACTGTCGTTGTTGCACGGGTTCCGCAAGCTCTTGCCGGCGCCATCGAAGAACTCGATGCCAAGTGAGAGCGTCGAACTTTGCATCTGCATTCAAGTCATCAGTTTTATTGAAATTGTGTCAATCATATACTTCTAGTTGGTATTTCCGATTTCGTTTGGTCCACAGACTTTCGGATATCTTTTCGGCATTCCATGCTCGACATCTTGAATCATGTAGCTCTCGAGAAAGCTCGGCTTTGCCTGAACTTTCTATACATTTGATGTCTCAGGTGCTGCAACAAGAGGTGTGTGTCTAATGGGGACGCCGATTGATGATGCGTTGGATGTCGTTGTCGCCAAACTAGGTGGCGCCAAGCGTGATGGCCAGCATGACATGGCTAACGCCGTTGCTAAGGCAATGGACAACAGTCAACATTTGTTAGTTCAGGCCGGCACAGGTACAGGCAAGTCTCTGGGTTATCTGGTCCCAGCGATTGTTCGCGCAGCCAAAGGTGTGACCGATGAAGGTGACAACCGGACAATCGTTGCCACGGCCACTCTGGCATTGCAGCGCCAGCTCATCGAAGAAGATCTACCTGCTGCTATCAATGCGCTTGCCGATCATGTTGGCACCGATGTCAGTTACGCGGTTCTCAAAGGTCGCCATAACTATGTGTGTCTCGACAAGTTCAATCGCGACTCCAACGCCGCGGACGAAGAAGACATGGCCTTGTTCGAAGTTTCAACGACCAAACTCGGACGTCAGGCTAAGAAGCTTCGTGCCTGGGTAGCGACAACCGATACCGGCGATCGCGATGATTACACCGATGATGTTGATGGACGTCTCTGGAAATCCATCACGGTTTCCGGTCGCGAATGTGTTGGCGCCGCTAAATGTGCATGGGGTCAGGATTGCTTCGCGGAAAAGGCACGTGCCACGGCTCAGGCTAGTGACATCGTCATCACCAATCATGCGTTGCTGGTCCTCGATGTCATCGAAGGTCTGCCTATCCTTCCGGAACATGACACGGTAGTCATCGATGAAGCCCACGAGCTCGTGGACCGAACAACCAACGCGCTTGCGGGATCACTTGATGTGCGTGCTGTCGAACGTGCTGCTGGTCTTGCCCGAAAATACATCGGGGGTGCAACTCACGATCGATTGATGGACGCTGCGGATGATCTCGGTCGTGCTTTTGATGCAACCGATTCCTACGGAACGATTACTCGCCTAGAGGAACTCACTGGTTCACTTCACTCCGCTGTTTCCGCACTGCGAGATATCTGCAAGCTCGCCAACAACGAAATTGGAACTTCTTCAATCGACGAAGCCGATGTTGCAGCCGCCAAAAAGCGTGCCAAAGCTGAAGTCCAAGACATATTCAACATGGCCGGGAACTTGCTAAGCGCTGATGCCTACAGCGTCGTATGGCTCGACACCACCAAGACGCCGATTCTTCATTATGCGCCGCTTTCGGTTGCTACCTACTTACGCGACACATTGTTTGGTCAAACCACAGTTGTCATGACCAGTGCCACGCTCGCAGTTTCAGGCTCAATGGATGCCATGGTCAAATCTGTTGGACTTGTACCTGATCCCCGAATGGACGCGCTCAAACCGACGGTTGATGATGTAAACGACTACGACGAATTAGACGAGCCATCTGACTCATCATTCATTCCTAAGGATGATGGTGAACTTGATCCATGGGGCTTACCCGTAAGTGGCTCTTCAGGGTCACAAGCTAATGGAAGTGGAAAACGAACTTCCAGATCAAGTGCTAGTTCAAATGATGATTCTTCAGAATCATCAACCGGTAAGCGCTCGAATAAGTACGTAACTGATCGCAAGGGTAAGGCTGCTGGCCAACCGGTTGATTTCGTTTCGCTCGACGTTGGCAGTCCGTTCGATTATTCGCGCCAAGGCATCTTGTATTGCGCTGCTCATTTACCTGCACCTACTGCCAGCGGTGTCGGCGAAGAAGTTCTGGACGAACTCGCTGAACTCATCGATGCTGCCGGTGGCCGCACTCTGTCGTTGTTCTCGTCTTGGCGAGGCGTTGAACGTGCAGCTGAGTACCTCGAGATTCGTTTCCGTGGTCGCGATGATCGTCCGCTGATTGTTGCTCAACGCGGTGACAGCGTGGCCGACCTCGTGCGTAAGTTCAAGGCCGAGCCTCGAGCAACTTTGCTTGGCACGGTCTCGTTGTGGCAGGGCATTGACGTGCCTGGTAACACTTGCACTCTCGTCACAATCGACCGCATTCCATTCCCGCGCCCAGATGATCCAGTTATGGCAGCACGCTCAGCTCGAGTTGATGCAGCAGGCGGTTCGGGCTTTAACTCTGTGTCGATTCCCAAGGCTGCTTTGTTGTTGGCACAAGGCGTCGGTCGCCTAATTCGAACCACGGATGACAGGGGAGTCGTAGCTGTTCTGGATAGCCGTCTCGCCACGAAGGGTTACGGCTCAACACTGCGCAAGAGCCTGCCGCCGCTTTGGTACACCAACGACAAAGCATCGGTAACCAATTCGCTTCGTAACCTGGATGTAGCTGCGGGCGACTAATACGCCGAGAATTTGAACGCTTTGGACTACAAGCACTGACTAGCATCCAATGTGCAATCTCGACGTTTCTGCCAATGATTAATAGCCACAGCGTTCGTCTTACTTTCGCATATACCTGCACAACACTTCGGCCCACGAGATGTAGGTCCAAACCCGCTGTGCATCCGCCTTCTCCGAATCTTTCCAGACAAGCAGGGTAATCCCTGTTTAAATAAAACTATGAAGAATCTTGTTGTTCGACTGGGCCTCATTCTGGCCTTAGTACTGAGCGGAGTAACTCAATCTTTGCCTGCCCAAGCTAAAACTTTGCCCGCGCCATTTCCGCCTGCCAACATCTATTTCGGAATAAAGTCAGCAAAGCTTTCGGCCCACGACAAGGCGCAATTGGATAAATATACCGGTCATCTGTGGGGTCTCGACAGCGTCAAAGTCATCGGTTACGTGCAAAAAGGCAAGTCAAACAAAAACAACAAGTCGCTCTCGTTGGCTCGCGCGAATGTTGTTGCCTCCTATTTAAAAGTCCGAAATAAATACGCAACTATTTCAGTCGAAGCAAGGGGCTTGCCCGAAAAGAATGTTCACTCCAATAAAGCGCGTCGAGTAACGCTTGAATTTTCCACGGCCCCAGTATTTCGGGTGACTGGCAAGCTTCAGCTGTGGACATACGACACGACTTTGTGCAACTCCTTGGTGTTGCAAGAAGTCATTCTAGGTTCCATGCAGACGGTGGGTACTAATCAAGTGCAGAAACGATTTAGTGCGGTTGGAAACGCCTGCGAAGTTAACTATCAGTCCGAATACATTTTCGCTGATTCGTGGACTTTAGGTTTCACAATTAAATGCCCCGACATTGCAACGTGTAATGCCATTACTGTCGATGGCAAGGATACGGCTGGGGAAATTTCGGTTATGAAATCTATTCCGTATTTGCTCCTTCATCGGATTGAATCCATCAAACTCGTTGATCGAGATGTGGTTGTCAATGTCGATGGACGACCATTGCCTAAGTAGTCCTCTAAAACGATTGAGGTGCAGCGCACGCAAAAAAGCATATGCTGCACCTCAACTATTAAAAGTTATTAAACCTTGCGAAGTACTGAAACAACCTTGCCCATGATTTGTGCGTGGTCGCCAAGGATTGGTTCGTAAGCAGGGTTATGCGGCATAAGCCACACATGGCCATCGCGCTGCTTGAAAGTCTTGACCGTTGCTTCGTCATCAATGAGGGCCGCCACTATGTCGCCGTTGTCGCAAGTGTTCTGGCGACGAATAACGACGAAGTCACCGTCGCAAATAGCGGCATCAATCATCGAATCACCCTTGACCTTGAGCATGAACAATTCGCCATCGCCAACAAGTGACTTAGGAAGTGGGAAGACATCTTCGACAGCTTGTTCCGCCAGAATCGGTCCACCGGCAGCAATCTGACCAACCAGCGGCACGTATTGCGCAGCCGGCATGGAGTCTCCTTCAGCCAAATGTTCTGGCATGCCGACAACGTTGTTTGCCGGAGCATCAGGAGTACGCACATCTAGAGCGCGTGCACGAGTCGCATCACGATTAATGAATCCCTTAGAAACCAATTGGCCCAATTGATGCTGAACACTCGACGAACTCGACAAGCCAACGGCATCACCAATCTCGCGAACACTTGGTGGATAGCCACGATCAGCAGTGGTGGCACTAATGAATTCCAGAATCTTGCGTTGACGCAAAGTCAGGCCTTCCATGTCTGCAGGTGTTTCAGGCAAAGCAACTACAGTTGCCTCAATGTCAGATTCGGTCGTGTTCGAATCGTCCTTAGTGCTCATGGTCGTCCTCTTTCATTCTTGGCTACCTGGGGAATTGTTCGGTAACTAGCTCGCAAAACGCCAATTTTCGGTTAATTTCACTTGCTTTAAGCCCAAGATACGGCACTTTAGACCCAAAAGCAAACATTTGTTCGAAAAAAACTTGCATTGTGTCGGAGCATGGGTATACATTTCAAACATGCGTTCGAATCGAACACTTGTTCGACGAGATTTAAGCCCTAAAAGCTCGCTGTTGCAGGACTCCTGAGGTCTCCGCAAATAATGCAAAGCAAGACAAGCAAGACCCAAAACTTAACACCTTCCCAACTACTTCTTCATAGGAGAAATCATGGCTAGCGCAACTTCCCCCGCACCATTGGTACTCACACGTCGCGGCCGTCGCGTAGTGGCAATCTTGGCGCTACTACCGATCGTCGCCGTCTTCTGGCTGATGGGCATGCGCAACGCACAGGCATCAGATACCACGACACCACGTCCAACCATGCAGACCATCACTGTTAAGTCCGGTCAAACCTTGTGGGACATCGCAAAGACCATCGCGCCGGATACTGATCCACGTGAGACGATTTACTCGATCGAAAAGATCAATGGTCTTAAGACCAGCGGTGTGGAAGCTGGTTCGCAAATTATCGTGCCAGTTCTCGTCGATCCAAATAAGTAACTTCAGAGCGCTCTTACACATATCAACGTTCAAGCGCGCGCAAGCGCGATTGGAAAGGGAAGCGAAGGTGTGATGTGAGAGCGCTTTGTCATGCTCGGAGCTAGAACGGTGGGTCATCATTGACCTCAAAGTCCGCACCTGGCCACTCATTCACTGAAACACCGTGTGACTCAGTTTTACCTTGAGCTCCCGTGAAACTATTAGTCAAATTTCGTTCTGAATTGTGACGTGAAGTTGATCTGGCTACTTCATCGAAAAGTGACATCCCGGTATTTCGATTCATTCTTGATTCAAATCTTGCAAAGGCATCTCGGCTCACAGCTAAATCGCTGTATTTGTTATCGAGCAGCTTCGTTTTCGTTTGACTACTCGGTAACCGCCATCGCGTAGTCCCATCGGGATCGAGTTCGTATTGCCAGTCACCATGAGTTTTCAGTAGGTGATGAGTTCTGCAAAGTGTGGCTAAATTATTGGAATTAGTTTCGCCACCATCTTGATACGCGATGACGTGGTCTACATCGCAATACTTTGCAGGACGATCGCAACCAGGAGCGCGACAGGTGACGTCTCTGCCGATTACGTGATCACGCAAATGCGTAGGTGGTTGATAAGTAGTGCGACCATAGTCCAAAAGTTGACCAGTTTGGCTATCAAATACGAGGCGACGGAATTTCGAGTCATTAATCAATTCACGCAGTGCATCACCTTCGATGAGAAGTCCAGTCGAAGCAATTTCGCCGACTAAGCGCGCTTCGGGGTTGCCTTTCGCAACACCTTCGAGTGCATCAAAGGCAACCATGACTTGCAATTCCGCAGCCTTGTTGCGCAGTTCAGCGCTTACCTCGCTAGTGCCATCCACAATCTTGACCAATGCATCGGCCATCCTCTGAGTTTGACTGCCACTTAGCGAAGAGTCATTGCGAGCTGAATGAGTAAGTACTTGAAACACACGCGAGGCATCCGCGGACGGCAATAGGGCATTAAGCCATGACATACCATTTGGTCCGTCACTGATAGAAACGAATCTTTCAGAACGTGCGGTCTCACGAATGGCCTTTTCATCCGGTGGCGATAACAGAGCAACACTCTTGTCAATCGTGCGACGAAGCTCTCCAATTGTTTGCAGCGGTGCACGCGTCAGCACGTGACGTTCGTAGCGTTCAGCGAGATTGGCCGGCTGTTCAGTCTGTGAATTGGAGTATCGAATCCGTAATTGCGAGAAGCCTTGCGCCGCGAGTGAAGATTTGTACGGAGTGATGTCACCACACGCCAAAGATCGATGCACCTGTGGCAATTCGCAGGCAAGGATTCTCGCCTCATGAACCATGTTGCGCGCCCTCGTCGGTGTCACACACATGATTGCGGCGACTTCAGTTGCTCGAAGGTCTCCAATCGACCGATCGCCCTTGGAAGTTTCCTCGGTCAAACTGACTGGCTCGAGCCCACAGGCATGGACGAGCAATTCGTTGCGGATAGCAGCAGTCCAGGCCTCGAGTTTGGCTATCAATTCCAAGCCATCCACGGCGTCGCTGGCACAGATGTCAGGCCGCATTGGGTATTCGTTACCTAGCAACGCGCTAAGCCGCTCTATGCCCTCAACGAGTTGGATTGGGTTGGCAACTGGGGATTCCACCACGCGCAGCGCAGGCACACCACGATTCGGCGTATCGCCGTCTCGATCAATGTCTTGCGTGGACATATTGCGCCTCTGCGGACCAGACCCGTCGACACACTTTGTGTTGGGCTTAACTTGACCAACTCATCCATTGAAAACGCTCAACATCAACATTAACGAACCCACTGACAAAACTTGCAGGTCGCATTTCGTACTAGATTTCAATGCTAAACACTCGCTCTGACAAAACTGTCAGGTCCGATTTTCCATCGTGAGGTTGACTCTAAGCGAACCCACTGACAAAACTCATTCGCCGAAAAAGTCACTCAGAATCTGTGATCGACCATCAATCATCTGATCAACCAACGCGCGTCCCAACATCGTGCCGATGACATTACCCGTGCCATTGAACGCACCCAAACCCCACACGCCGGGCATCACTTCACGCGCGACCGGCTGCTCGTTATCCGAGTAAGACACAATTGCAGCCCAATGATGCGTGATCTCGGCCGTCACTCCCAGTCCACGCAAACGCTTCTCCAAGTATTCGTACAACGCCTGCGTCGGCCGATCATCATCTGTGAACTCCGACGTCTTGAAATGGTGCCGCCCGCCACCAATCGCTACGCGACCATCCGGACGCTGTTGCCAATAGTCGTAGCCAAAGTGTGTGTAGCTCGGATGCTTCAACTCAATCGCATCAGGCGCCGTAGCAATCATCTGCAACCGAACTTGTCGCACTCCATCAACTAATTCAGGCAGCACGCGACGCAAGAACCCATCCGTGGCTACCAACACATGCTTTGCCGAAATCACGCCGCCAGCCGTTCTCACTTCGTTCGATGTGACCGAAACCGCCGCCGTATTTTCGAAAAGCCGCACACCCATCTGTGCCGCCAACCGCGCAAACCGCATCGCCCGATTGACGGGATGAAACGACCCATCCGTCGGAATCACAATGCCCTTGCCTTGTGGCCCGTCATACTTCTCGACGGCAAACCCATCACGACGCAACGCCTCAAAATGCGCCGTCGCCTGCGCCAACCCCTCGTCAGTCTCTTCAGTCCGCAGTACGCCGGTCATACGCGCATTGCCTTCGAGCAACGGCAACACGTGCGCCATCTCATCCAGCGTGTGCTGATACACCTTGGCCGCGCGAACCTGACCCAACCGCTCACACGCATCGTTATAGAAATCCGCCGTGCCCGCCAGCATCAAGCCACCGTTTCGACCAGCCGCAGCGCCGGCAATCACACCCGCATCGATCCCAACGACCGTCAATCCGCGCTCTGCCGCATGCATCGCCGCCCGCAACCCTGACGCACCCAAACCGACCACACACGAATCAACTTCGACATCTTGATTCAAGGCAGGGAAGTGCAGCCGCTCAACGTCGTCTTCCCACAAGGTCGAATTCTTGAACGCGTGACTCATCCCAAAAGGCTAATTGCTAGTTGCGACAAAACTGTCTCTGCATGCCCAATAGACCCCTAATTAGAAACTCCACAACGTACGCATCAAACTAATGTGACTTGCGACTGCAGCAACAGACAGAACGTATTGACCGCCGAGCATTCTCAATTTCTGTCGAACAGTTACGACACCACGCCCGCAATGTTGAGTACCTTGCCATACAGCCAATTGCCGTCGAGTGTTCCGAGCTTTACGCGACGCTGACACATCTGCGTCTTGCCTACTTTCACGGTTTTGCATGCACCCTTAATCGTGATGGCCGAAATTGCTGTGTGACCTAACGTCAGGTTTCCCAATGTGTATGTCTTGGCCTTCTTGGCAAGCGGCACATTCACATCCGCCCAAATTTCAGTTGTGCCGTTATTCGACTGGCCACTAGCCGAGAACTTCGCCATCGCCGGCGTAGCCGTCAACGTCACACCGGCAGGTAACGCCAAGCTCGACGTACTGAATGTTGATGCGATGGCCGCCACGAGTTGCGGCGCCTGCGTCAAGAACGTACCTGCTGTTGCTTCGAGTGGCCGTTCGACTGAACTGAACGAACCATAGAGCAATGTATTTCCACCTGCGGGACACATGCCACTGATCTTTTGAATTTCATCGTTGCGCGCACCCCAGACGCTTCGTCCGACACCAACGAGCGCGTATCCGACATAAATCGAACGTTCCTTCTTGCCTCGCGTACAGACTGGCACTTCGACTATCTGCTTATTTACATCGTCGGGATCTACATCAACGGTGATATCACCAACACGCTTTAAGCCCGCTTTGAATAGGGCTTCGTCGATGCCTTGAGAATCACCTTGCGAGCTTGTGTCAAACATGTATTCAGGGCCAAAGAGCACAGTCAATTTGGCGCCGTTGTAGCTCAGCGGAAGCGGATTAGTCTGACCGACAGTTACTGTCGCGCATTCACCTGCTGCAATAGCCCGCACATACGGCTGGTCGTAAACGTAGCTTGCGTCCCCAACAGTCGCAGCTTTCACGCGAACGTACTTCGTGCTACTCGTCGAATTACATGCGTTGGTCATTAACAATCGCTTCGTGTTGTCATTCGGATCGCCAATCATCATTCCGTTGTTCAATGAACGGAAACCCAGCGATGTGAGCTGTGCATACACATCTGACCAGTCGTACTTTGAGGCCTCTGTCAGTCGCGGTGAAACGATGTACGGTGTTTGACCAAGGACCGTCAGATTTAGGCGTAGCGGTGAATCGGGATAATCGATAGTAGCCGCATAACCATCTGTTGCAATGTCAGGTAGTGGCCAGTTGGTGGTTTCCCCTTCGTTGCACAACGCGGTGATTATGGTTTTGGGTTTCGTTGTGTTGGAGTCAATCAGCACATTGCCTCCAGTGACCCAGCTAAGGCCTGTCACGGTGTTTACAGGTGTTATGGCCGATGCGAGATCCGAACACACTGGAACGTATGCCTTTGCGTTAGGAGCTGCCTGGCTGCCCACTGCAAGCGCGTCTGGAATGACAACCGCCTTACCGGCACGTCGAATGTGCAATGGTGCCATCGCGTCGTCAAACGCGGTGTAATCGAATTCAAAGTCGTCGCCAATGACTGCATCAATAGCGAGGTTGGTCTGACCAAACAAACTTGCGGGATCACCGAGATACAAGTTGACACAGTCATTCGGCAGGATTTGATAAACCCCAACACCGGCAGGTACTTCGGTTCCTCCAAAAGTTACGTTCTTGATTCGCAACAATCGTGGGTAGGCATTGCGATTGCACACGGGAAATTGAACGCCAGTAGGTGTGTAGACCGTTGATACACCCGCAGCGTCAACGGTGCTGTACACATGATTTCCGCGTACGCCGGGTTCGAATCCTGCAGCAGATAGTTTGGCTCGCAATGGTGCCCAATTGAGCGTACTGACCTCACTTAACGTGAATTCCAATCGTGTTTCAGGCCAATTCTGAGAACTCATTTGAATGCCGACCATTTTTAAGATTGTGGGGTAGTCAAACACTCCTAGAGCTCGCGTGATGGTGGTGTTACTCGGGACGATGATGACCTTGGAAAAGAATTCACTTGCTACGAATGGGATCGAAGTGGTTCCGTTTGAAAACACGAACCGTAAATCAGTCACTTTTACGCTAATCGGTTGACGAGTGTTGTTGGTAATTGGCACCGAATACTCGGTCCCATCCGTATTGGGGACGGCTTGAGAAGTTGGAGAGCCGATGACGGCAAGGCCAGTAGGTCCAGTCATCCGAACACTTAAATCCCCAGGCCCCGCTCCTGGGTAGGTAGAGACATCAGCAATTGCCGCCGGTGGCAATCCGCCAAGCATTAAACCGGCAACAGTTGCTGCAATGAATGTCCGAACAATCCGGCGTGACATACCGACTCCTGTTTTAGGTGTTCTGATAGGCGAGTCGGGGAAGGCCTTGCAAGAACTTTGCCATAAACACAGGGCATACCGTGCAAGATTCACAGGAGTTGCGCCTTGACGATTTGCTTGTTAGACCTCGGTTATAGGTTGGCCGAAATCGTGCGACACACTCATGACACGCGGAATATTGGCAATGTGCTTGCATAGTGGTTGCCCAAGCCGTAGAGTCCTACATCTAGTGGTTAGTTGAACGGCGAACCCCTACAAATTGTGGTCCTAAACCACGCAAAATCCCTCGGGAAACGCGAAATAGGGCCAAATTTCGCAGGAAAACTGTCACACCAGCCACTTAAAACAACTCGAGTCACATCCAGTAACCCGAGTAACAGGCCAAAGCGACACAAGATTTAGGTCCGAAATCGCTAAAGCTAACAGAATGACAAACCACAGCACGAGCTCGCGATAACGAAGGAACAGGAGGCGCCAGCCATGCATTGCCCATACTGCCGCCACGACGATTCCAAAGTGATCGATAGCCGCGGCGCCGACGACGGCAACTCAATCCGCCGCCGCCGCGAATGCCCAGAATGCGGCAGACGCTTCAGCACTGTCGAAGCAATCACCCTGAACGTCATCAAACGCAACGGCGTGGCTGTTCCATTCAGCCGCGACAAAGTCGTCAATGGTGTTCGCCGTGCTTGCCAAGGACGCCCAGTTTCCGAAGACGACCTAGCCATCCTGGCCGCCAAGGTCGAAGAGTCCGTGCGCCAATCCGGTAGCGCCGAAGTGCCCAGCCACGAGGTCGGCCTTGCCATCCTCGGCCCACTTCGCGACCTGGATGAAGTCGCCTATTTGCGATTTGCTAGCGTGTACCGATCGTTCGAATCACTTGCTGACTTCGAACTCGAAATCGAAGACCTGCGCTCAAGCCGGCCTGCGAACACTTCCCAAAACGCTTCCCAAGAGCCCT
>JALQVI010000036.1 GCA_023260395.1 Candidatus Nanopelagicales bacterium | reverse complement strand
CATTGCGCCACGGCCACGGACATCGCCGATTGCTCCGCAATCTTCGGCAATCTTCTTGAGGCGTGGAACCATGACAGATTCAATCTGCAATGCCTTGGCGTTGAGATCTTGCTGCTCCATGATGTTAATCGATGCCATTGCAGCGGCACATGCGATTGGGTTACCACCGTAAGTACCACCGAGGCCACCGGCGTGAACAGCGTCCATGATTTCGGCGCGACCAGTAACGGCAGCAAGTGGGAGTCCACCAGCAATGCCCTTAGCGGTTGTGATCAAGTCAGGAACGATGCCTTCGTGTTCGCTAGCGAACCACTTGCCAGTGCGGCAGAAACCGGTCTGAACTTCGTCAGCAACGAAAACAATGCCGTTGTCATTGGCGAACTTCACCATTGATGGCAAGAAGCCTTGAGCTGGGACGATGAATCCGCCTTCGCCCTGAATTGGTTCGATGACGATGGCTGCAACATTGCCTGCACCAAGTTCCTTTTCGATGCGGCTAATGGCGTGCTTTGCAGCTTCTTCACCGGTTAGTCCATCGTGGTACGGGTACGACAACGGCATGCGGTAAACCTCAGGCGCGAATGGTCCAAAGCCTTGCTTGTATGGAGCGTTTTTTCCGGTCATTGCCATCGTGAGGTTTGTGCGGCCGTGGTAACCGTGTTCAAACACGACAACGGCTTGACGCTTTGTGTAGTGACGTGCAATCTTGACGGCGTTCTCAACTGCTTCGGCACCAGTGTTAAAAAGAGCAGAGCGCTTTTCGTGATCGCCAGGTGTCAGGCGGTTAAGAGCTTCACAGACATCAACGTAGTTTTCGTACTGCGTCACCATGAAACAAGTGTGCGTGAACTTTTCAACTTGTTCGGAAACTGCAGCAGCAACTTCAGTTGCAGCATTGCCGACGGTTGTCACAGCAATGCCAGATCCCATGTCAATCATTGAGTTTCCATCAACATCGACAACGACGCCGCCACCGGCGCGCTCAATGAAGATAGGCAAAGTCATGCCCACGCCACCGCTAACAGCAGAGGTGCGACGCTTTTGCATTTCAACGGACTTAGGTCCTGGGATTGCCGTCGCTAGACGACGTTCTTGTGGGATGCCATTAATCAGGTTTTCAGCAGTCATGTTGGCAATGTTAGTCCTGATTTTCATCAGATTGCTACGGGGGCGTAGCGTATGAGGCATGACAAATGTGCATTCTTTTTGGCTCGCAGGCAAACCAGCAACTAGCGATGTGGTCGCTGATGTAAATCACCCTGGTGATGGGGCTCTTGTTGGACAGCATTATGTGCCGACTGCCGAACAGGTCGAACAAGCCGTTGCTGCTGCGTACGCCTCTCGTTCAGCCTTTCAGGCCACAAGTGCCGGCGCTCGTAGCGATGCCTTAACGCACATTGCTAACCGCATTGCCGAGCGCACAGAAGAGATTGCCCAGATCATCACAGGTGAAAATGGCAAGCCAATCATTTGGGCACGTAGTGAAGCTGCACGTGCAGTTTCAGTTTTCCGTTGGGCGGCTGAAGAAGCACGACGTTTTTCAGGTGAGGCCCAACGTCTCGACACTGAAGTGGCAACCGCAGGTCGTTACGGCATCATTCGTCGATTCCCAACAGGTGTAGTCCTTGGAATCTCGCCATTTAACTTCCCAATTAACTTGGTCGCACACAAGATTGCTCCTGCACTTGCTGTTGGTGCGCCAATCATCATCAAGCCAGCACCATCGACACCGTTGAGCGCGCTCATCCTTGGCGAAATCATTGCCGAAACAAATCTTCCTGAAGGTTCGTGGTCGATTCTTCCTGTCAGCAACGACATGGCGCCGGGTCTCGTAGCCGATGAACGCATGCCAGTCGTGTCATTCACTGGCTCTGACAAGGTCGGTTTCGACATTCAAAAGGCTGTTCCTCATAAGCACATCACGCTGGAACTCGGTGGCAACGCCGCAGCTCTCGTGCTCGAGGATTGGAATAGTGAAGAAGACCTTAACTGGGCTGCAGCACGCACCTCGCTCTTTGGCACATACCAAGCAGGTCAGTCATGCATCTCGGTTCAGCGAATCTTGATTCACGAATCAATTTACGACACGTTGAGCGCAAAGATTGCCGAAGCCGCGAGCAAGCTCGTCAACGGTGATCCATACGACGACAAGACAATCGTTGGACCAATGATTAATGAAGCAGCGGCAATCCGTGTCGAAGAGTGGGTCAACGAAGCGGTGGCACAGGGAGCGACAGTTCTCACCGGCGGTACTCGTGACGGAAACTATTACGCTCCAACTGTGCTTGCCAACGTGCCGCGTGACGCCAAGGTATCGTGCAACGAAATCTTCGGTCCGGTCATGATTGTGGACAAGGTGTCCTCAACTCAAGAAGGTTTCGACGTCATCAATGACTCACCATTCGGCTTGCAGGCTGGTGTGTTCACGCACAACATCCAAACTGCCTTCCGGGCACATCGCGAACTCGAAGTTGGCGGCGTCATCATTGGCGACGTCCCAACGTTCCGCAGCGATCAGATGCCATACGGCGGCATTAAGGCCTCCGGCGTAGGCAAAGAAGGCCTACGTTGGGCAATGCAAGACATGACGCACGAACGCATCATGGTCCTTAGCGGTCTTGATCTCTAATAGTGATGACTAACGCTCGTCGAATTACTGTTCTGGGTAGCACCGGCAGTATCGGCACGCAAGCGTTAGACATTGTTCGGCAGAATCCTGAGCAATTTTCGATTGTCGGGATTTCGGCTGGCGGTAGCAATGTTGAGTTACTGGCGGCTCAAGTCATCGAATTTAATGTCGCTCATGTCGGCTTAGCCCAAGCAAGTGTTGCTCAGGATCTACAAATTGCTTTGTATGCGCACGCCCAAAAGCACGGTTATGCGCAAGGTGAATACTCACTGCCTGTGCTACACATCGGACCACAAGCCGCAACTGAGATCGCGGCGCTTGATTGCGATGTTGTGTTGAACGGCATCACGGGTGCTGTTGGACTAATGCCTACTGTG
This sequence comes from Candidatus Nanopelagicales bacterium, assembly GCA_023260395.1. GTDB lineage: Bacteria > Actinomycetota > Actinomycetes > S36-B12 > UBA5976 > UBA5976. Next base: position 10,642 of record JALQVI010000036.1, on the reverse strand, counting down.
GCTGCGCTCAAAGCGGGTTCGACGCTGGCCTTGGCTAATAAAGAGTCGTTGGTAATTGGTGGCAAGGCGGTCACGTCGCTCGCTGCACCTGGCCAAATCGTCCCGGTTGATTCCGAGCATTCGGCGTTGGCGCAATGTCTGCGTTCTGGGTCGAAAGCTGAAGTCAAAAAACTTATTCTCACTGCAAGCGGCGGACCTTTCCGTGGAAAAACTCGCACAGATCTTGAGTCTGTAACTGCAGAGATGGCGTTGAATCATCCGACTTGGTCGATGGGGCCAGTTGTCACTGTGAACTCATCGACGTTGATGAACAAAGGGCTCGAGCTCATCGAAGCGCACTTGCTTTTTGAAATTCCGATGGATCGCATTGACGTCGTCGTTCATCCTCAATCAATTGTTCACTCCATGGTCGAGTTCATCGATGGTTCAACAATTGCGCAAGCAAGTCCGCCTGACATGCATCTGCCAATCGCCTTGGGGATCAACTGGCCGAACCGGCTCGCAGAAAGTACGAGTGCTTGTGATTGGTCCACAGCAACGTCGTGGACGTTTGAGCCTGTTGATCATGTGACCTTCCCTGCAATTGAACTTGCGAAGAAAGTAGGTGTCGCAGGTGGCACAGCTCCTGCTGTGTTCAATTCTGCTAATGAAGTTGCAGTTGAACAGTTCCTTGCCGGAAATTTGCCGTACTTAAACATCGTTGAATTAGTGTCACGAGTAGTTGCTGATCACCTGAACGATGGTTTTGTCAGTGACGAACGGTTAACTATCGATGAGGTTTTGAATGCCCACAGGTGGGCAGAACAATACTGTCGTCAGTTACTTTCAACGTCAGGTGGTTTAGGTGCTTAGTGTCCTAGGAATTGTTGTTTTCGTCCTAGGTCTATTGGGCTCTATTGCGCTGCACGAAGTTGGACACATGGTTCCGGCTAAGAAGTTTGGTGTGCGCGTCCCGCAATACATGGTCGGATTTGGTCCAACGTTGTGGTCCAAAGTTCGCGGTGAAACTGAATACGGAATTAAGGCCATCCCTATGGGTGGTTACATCCGCATGATTGGCATGTATCCGCCTGCAGTTCGGGATAGGAGTGAAAAGTCTGGCCGCTTTTCTTCGATGATCGAGGAGTCTCGCTGGGAATCACTGCAAGAAGTGAACGATGGCGAGGAACATCGAACTTTCTACTCATTGAGTGTGCCAAAGAAATTAGTCGTCATGTTTGGTGGCCCATTCATGAACCTCGTTTTGGCATTTATCCTGTTTGCCGTTTCACTGTCGGTGATTGGTTCGCTTGCCCCGACGACTCAAGTTCAATCAATCGTGGCTTGTGTGCCCACAGCCGCGAACGTAGATGGTCTAGCGTCGACGGATGGTTCTTGTGGAAATGGAGCGGCTAGCTCAGCAGCACTTTTGGGAATTCAGCCCGGAGATGTCCTGACATCTGTCAATGGTCAAGCGATTAACAAGTGGTTTGATTTGTCATCGTCGCTCAATGGCACGGCAGGTAAGGACGTTCTCGTCACGCTGAAACGAAAAGGCGAGTCGATCACGGCGTCAGTGCGTATGACGGCGATTACTGATCCAACGTTGGCACGAGCCCCCGGCCAGGGCTTTTTGGGTGTTTCGCCTCACATGGCGACCGAACGGTTGCCGTTAGCTCAAGTACCTGGCGTAGTGAGCGAGCAGACTCAGTCAGCGTTACAAGCGTTGATTGGCTTTCCTAAAGCTGTTGTGACCCTGGGTAAGACTCTGACATCTGATGCACCACGTGACCCAACGGGACCAGTTGGAGTTATCGGCATTGGTCGTATCACAGGTGAAATTTCATCGGATGAGCAATTTTCAACGTCTACAAAAATTGGAACGCTCATTGGACTGTTGGCCAGTCTGAATTTGTTCCTGTTTCTCTTTAATTTGGTGCCGATCTTGCCTCTTGATGGTGGACACATAGCGAGTGCACTGTTTGAGGGCATTCGTCGAAGCATTGCAAGGCTTCGTAATATCTCGCCATTGCCAGGGCCATCCGATACTGCCCGCATGCTCCCTATGACATATTTCGTTGCCATCATCATGATTGGAACCTCGATACTTGTCGCCATTGCCGACATTGTTAAACCGATAACGCTTGGCTAAACGCGCGGTTGGTCAGGGAGTAGCCGATAATAGAAACATGTCGGTCAATCTTGGACTTCCTTCACTTCCACCACCTGTGCTTGCGCCACGACGAAAAAGCCGCCAGTTGTTGTTGAATCACCCAACTCATCCGATCAAAGTTGGCGGTGACGCACCGATCAGTGTTCAGTCCATGGCCACTACTTTGACTGCGGATGTCAATGCAACGCTGCAGCAGATTGCGGAACTGACAGCCTCAGGTTGCCAAATTGTTCGAGTCGCTGTGCCAAGCCAAGATGACGCTGAAGCATTGCCAATCATCGCGAAAAAGAGTGGCATTCCAGTTATTGCTGACATTCACTTTCAACCAAAGTATGTTTTTGCAGCCATTGATGCCGGCGTTGCTGCAGTTCGTGTTAACCCAGGCAACATCAAGCAGTTCGATGACAAAGTAAAAGAGATTGCACGCGCTGCCGGTGATGCTGGCATTCCAATTCGCATTGGTGTCAACGCCGGCAGTCTCGATAAGCGTCTCCTTGAAAAATACGGCAAGGCAACTCCCGAAGCGCTGGTTGAATCTGCACTGTGGGAATGCTCGTTATTCGAAGAGCATGGTTTCCAAGACATCAAGATTTCAGTTAAGCACAACGACCCTGTGGTCATGGTGGCTGCTTATCGTCTGCTCGCAGAACAATGTGATTACCCGTTGCACCTAGGTGTAACTGAGGCAGGTCCTGCCTTCCAAGGCACGATTAAGTCCGCGGTTGCCTTTGGTGCGTTGTTGTCGCAGGGTATCGGCGACACCATTCGTGTGTCGTTGTCAGCGCCTCCAGTTGAGGAAATCAAGGTCGGTAATCAAATTCTTGAGTCTTTGAATTTGCGTCAGCGTGGTTTGGAAATTGTGTCTTGCCCTTCCTGCGGTCGCGCACAAGTGGATGTGTACACACTTGCCGAACAGGTCACGGCAGGTCTCGAGGGTCTTGAAGTGCCGCTCCGTGTAGCAGTCATGGGTTGTGTTGTTAATGGTCCAGGCGAAGCTCGTGAAGCAGACCTCGGAGTTGCAAGTGGCAATGGCAAGGGACAAATTTTCGTCAAGGGTGAAGTTATTAAGACAGTGCCCGAAAGCATGATTGTTGAAACTCTTATTGAAGAGGCAATGAAGATTGCTGAAAGCATGGAGACAACAGGCGAACCTGTCGTTTCTGTTTCCTAATTCAATTCATGGCACATGAAGTTCGTGCACTCGATGGAAAGTCCATCGAACAGTTGCGCGCAATTATTGATCGCGAACCGGTGCGCTATTGCTACGTTTCATCACGATTAGCGATTGCACATCAAAGTTTCTTTCGAAACAACTTTGCTGACTTCCTCGGATACTTCGACGACGGCCATTTGAAGTCTGCGCTACTTCTCGGCGCCAATGTCGTTCCAATCAACACATCGTCTGTTGCTCGTCAAGAATTCGCAACTGTACTTGCTCGCCAAGGTCGTCGGTGTTCATCGATTGTTGGCACACAAGCCGAAGCGTTGGACTTGTGGTCATTGCTCGAGAACAGCTGGGGAGCGTCCCGATCAATTCGACAGACACAGCCAGTGATGTCGATGAGCAGTCATTCGTCAGTTCAAGCCGACGACGAAGTGCGCTATGCGACGCTCTCAGATTTGGATTCCTTGTTTCCGGCGTGTGTCGAAATGTTCACGCACGAGGTTGGCGTCTCTCCAATCTCCCAAGGTGGGGGTGCGGCATATCGCAATCGCATTAGTGAACTCATTACGTCGAAACGCTCGTTCGTACGAACCCAACAAGGTGAAGTTATTTTCAAGGCTGAAATCGGTGCGCTAGGTAATGGAGTGGCACAAGTCCAGGGCGTGTGGGTGCATCCTGATTTTCGCGGTCAAGGATTAGCTGCACCGGCCATGTCTGCTGTCGTGACGCGAGTCCTCAATGACCTTGCGCCCACTGTGTCGCTCTATGTCAATGAATTCAACAAGCCAGCACTAGCAACATACGAACGTGTGGGGTTTGAGGTAGTCGATACCTTTGCAACGGTGCTGTTCTAGATACGATTGGTTCTCAATAGCAAAGAATGACGAACATCTAGGAGTATCCGTGCTGCGCATGTCGACCCTGTTCCTGCGAACTCTTCGTGAGGATCCAGCGGATGCTGAAGTTCCGAGCCACAAACTCCTAGTTCGTGCAGGCTATGTGCGTCGAATTGCTCCAGGTATTTGGTCGTGGTTGCCGCTTGGCTACTTGGTGTACCGCAACATCGAACGAGTTGTCCGCGAAGAAATGAACGCTGCTGGTTTCCAGGAAGTTCACTTCCCGGCTTTGTTGCCACGTGAGCCATATGAAAAGACGCATCGTTGGGAAGACTACGGCGATAATTTGTTCCGTCTTCAAGACCGCAAAAAGGCTGATTACCTTCTCGGTCCAACCCACGAAGAAATGTTCACTTTGATGGTCAAGGGTGAGTATTCGTCATACAAAGATCTTCCGTTGTGCATCTATCACATTCAAATTAAGTACCGTGATGAAGCGCGTCCACGTGCAGGCATTTTGCGTGCCCGTGAATTCGTGATGAAGGATTCGTACTCCTTTGACGTAACCGATGAGGGTCTCGAGAAGTCCTACCAACGTCACCGCGATGCATACATCTCGACCTTCGACCGTCTTGGCCTGTCGTACGAAATCGTTTCAGCTATGGCTGGTGCGATGGGTGGTTCCAAATCTGAAGAGTTCTTGGCGCCGTGTACCACTGGAGAAGACACTTACGTTAAGTGCAAGTCCTGTGGCATGGCTGCAAATGTGGAAGCGATTGTGACTCGCACAGTCGATGAAGTTGACGCATCAGATGTGCCAGCTGCTCACGTAGAAGATACCCCGGACACGCCAACCATTGCTTCACTCGTTGAAATCTCAAACGCACGTCCAGAATTGCGTCGTTCCGATCGTGATTGGACTGCCGCTGACACTCTCAAAAACGTAGTCGTTATGCAAGTAGCCGTTGATGGCACTCGTACGCCACTCGTCATTGGTTTGCCAGGTGATCGTGAAGTAGACCTCAAGCGTGTGGAAGCAGGCATCCACCCATTCGAAATCGAAGCTTTCGAAGAAGAAGATTTCAAGAAGTACCCAGCGCTCGTTAAGGGTTACATCGGTCCAGAAGTTCTGGGTGAAAAGTCAGCAAGTGGAATTCGATACGTCGTTGATCCTCGCGTAGTTAAAGGCACGCGTTGGATTACTGGCGCGAACAAGCGTGGAAACCACGTCTATGACCTAGTGGCTGGTCGCGACTTCGGGTGGGATGGCGTCATCGAAGCTGCTGAAGTTCGTCAAGGTGATGGATGTTCAGAGTGTGGCGAAGAAGTTACGATTGCTCGCGGCATCGAAATTGGTCACATCTTCCAGCTTGGTCGCAAGTATGCCGAGGCTCTTGACCTCAAGGTTCTCGACGAAAACGGTGAACTCGTCACAGTGACGATGGGTTCTTACGGCATCGGTGTTTCACGTGCCGTTGCAACCGTAGCCGAGCAATCACATGACGAAAAAGGTCTCATCTGGCCGCGCGAAATTGCGCCAGCTGACATTCACATCATTGCTACTGGCAAGGATGATGAGCCTTTTAATGTCGCAGAACGTTTCGCAACTGAACTTGAAGCCGCAGGCGTTCGAGTTCTTTTTGATGATCGTCGTGGCGTTTCGGTGGGTGTTAAGTTCAATGACTCAGAATTGATTGGCGTGCCATCGATTGCTGTTGTTGGCAAGGGACTTAATGACGGCGTGATTGAACTTCGCGACCGTAAATCTGGCGAGCAGACTTTGGTGCCAATCGCAGATTTCGTTTCGACAGTTGTAGGTCTGTGCAAGTAATGGCAATCGAAGCAGTCATTTTCGATTGGGGCGGCACGCTCACGCCTTGGCACATCATTGATCTCAAAGATCAGTGGTTGGAATACGCAAAGGTTTATGCGCCGGATACGGCTGAGGAATTGGCTACGGCATTGCTCGCGAGCGAACAAGTGCGATGGTCGCACCAATTTGATACAGCAGGCGAAACCGGAACTGGTGCGCTTGATGTGATGTTCCACGAACATGGCATCGACACCTCGAGTCCATTGCATTTCCAGGCGCTTGAGGCGTATCTCAATGCTTGGGACCCACATACGTTCACTGATTCAGATGCGATTGGGTTGCTCGAAGCATTGCGTGGGCAGGGGATTAAGACTGCAGTTTTGTCTAACACCATGTGGCCTCGTCGTCATCACGAGTGGGTTCTGGAACGCGATGGCATTTTGCATCTTTTCGATTACCTGTTGTTCACGAGTGAAACTGAAACAGCAAAGCCACATCGCTCGGTCTTTACTGATGTGTCATACAACTTGGACGTAGCGCCTGAGAACTGTGCATTCGTCGGCGACCGACTTTTCGACGACATACATGGCGCACAGAGTGTTGGCATGCGTGGAATTTGGGTGCCTCATTCAAAAAACATTCCTGCGTCGCAATCAACAGATTTGGGTATCACTCCAGATGCAACGATTGATCGACTTGGAGATGTCTTGGATGTCGTTAATGGGTGGAATGCGTCTAACTAATGTGGCATGACCTCACACTCACGACCGCTGTTGTGTGTGTTGTGGTTGCAATGCTAGCGGGTTTTGTCGATGCCGTTGCCGGTGGTGGCGGACTCATCCAGCTACCAGTCATGTTGATGGTGTTTCCACATCAGTCACTCGCGATGGTCTCTGGCACGAATAAATCAATTTCAATTGTGGGCACAAGTGGGGCTGCAGCAACGTACGCCAAGCGGTTGCCGATGCAACCACGACTCATCATTCCCATGGCATGCGCTGCTTTTGTTGGATCAGCGGGTGGCGCAGCGCTCATCACTTATGTCGATCGCAAGTCCTTCGAGCCTATTCTGCTTGTCGTCCTACTACTTGTGAGCATCTTTACGGTCCTTCGCCCTGATTTTGGAAAGCTTGCTCGACACGAACAACGTGGTCCAATCGCGGCTTCACTGTTAGGTTTAGGAATAGGTTTCTATGACGGAATTATGGGGCCAGGAACTGGAATGTTTCTCGTCCTTGGACTCATCGCTGTTATCGGTTGCGACTTCTTAGGGTCATCCGCTATTGCCAAGTTCGTCAATGTTGCAACCAATTTGGCTGCGTTATGCATTTTCTTGCCTTCACACAACGTGATGTGGGCGATTACGTTGCTGATGGCACCAGCCAACCTCATCGGCGGGCTCATCGGTGCTCGAACAGCAATTAATCGTGGCAGTGTTTTTGTTCGCGGAATCTTTATCGCGGTGCAATTTGCGATGGTGATTCGTCTAATTGTCGCTGTGACTTAGGACGGAAAATCAAGTGCGATGTGATGCCACGAGAATGCCCGCATCGCTGCATTCTCTGGTTCGACTAAGTATGAATTCGTCATCAACGATTCGTCGGTCGAAATAGCCGCAGCCCACTGTGCACATAGTGCATTTTCTAAAGTGGCGGCAACAGTAAGAGCGGTTGCATTGTTGTACACGCGAATCGGAAGCGCGTACGCGGCTTGAGCCGCTGGGATCGGTATGTTCCGCTTTTCAGCCAATGCGATGAGCTGATCACGCATTTGTCGATGTGTGGCCTGGTAGTCCAGTGCCTGCGATGACTCATGGGCAAAAGCGGAAACGATTCCGTATGTGTAAACGGCCGCATGCGAGGAAGCAATCAAGTCTGAAAGCGAACTCATAGTGATTCCACCAACGTTGATTGAACGGCATCCGAAGCACTGATGAGTAGAAAAGTTCGTTGTACCTCATCGTCATTCAGTTTCGGGGTCATCGTGCGCGTGAGGTCCGCAAGTGCACGCAGTGTCTGGTGGAGTGAAGCCGTAGTTGCTCCGGTGGGAATAGGCGAAGGCAACGAATCTGTTTTAAGAAATAACTGAAGCGCTCCAATATGTGTCACTTGATGCGAACGAATTGTCTTGCTGATCAGATCTGTTTTTGATGCAAGGAGGGTCACAAGTTGATTCTTCAGGGTGATGATTTTCTGAATACTTTGGTCATCGAGCGAAGCTTCGCTAGAAGTAGTGCCGTTACCTCCGCAAGCACTCAAGGTCACGGCAACGCAGGACAGGGCCATCAAATTTCGTCTCGTCACTGTCAACTCCACGAATCGATTCTCTAGGGAAACTCGAGATATTCAGGGAAATACGCGCATTGTGCAGGCTTTTCATTTCCTCAATGCCGAGGTAACCTCAAAGAACAACTGCTCGACCAAATTGAAAAGGCGCATGACATGGCAACGACTGAAGAACTCAGCAATCACATCGAGGCCGTTGTGCTGCCTCTTGGTGTTGAGTTAGATGAACTGACGTTAACCAAGGCCGGAAACCGACGCGTACTAGATGTCGTGATTGATTCCGATGAAGCCATTGACCTTGATCGCCTTGCTGAAATTTCACGCGCTGTATCTGAGTCACTCGACGAGTCGGACATCATGGGCACAGCGCCATACGTGATGGAAGTTGGAACTCGTGGCGTCGGTCGACCATTGACCAAGCCGGCACATTGGCGTCGCAACGTAGGTCGCATCGTGAAACTCAGTGGTGACGCAGTGAATGCAGCCGGTCGTATTGTTTCTTTTGAAGACCCAACTGTTGTTGTCAACATCAAGGGCCAACCACGCAAGTTTGATATCAATACAATTTCTCGCGCCGTAATTGACGTTGAGTTTTCCCGTCAAGGAGATGACAAGTAATGGACATTGATGTATCCGCACTTAAAGGTGTAACTCGCGAGCGAGGAATCAGCCTCGACTATGTCATCGAAGCAATCGAGCAGGCGCTTCTCGTCGCGTACCAGCACACCGCAGGCGCGTATGAAAATGCTCGCGTGGTTGTAGACCGTTCCACTGGTCACATCACTGTGCATGCCAAGGAACTCGACGAAGAAGGCAATGTCATTGCCGAATTCGAAGCAACTCCTGAAGGCTTTGGCCGCATGGCTGCTGGCTTGGCCCGTGGCGTCATCACGCAGCGACTCAAAGAAGCCGGCGACGATCAAATTGTTGGTGAATTCTCAGCTAAAGAAGGCGACATAGTTTCTGGCGTCATTCAACAGGGCGCCGATCGTCGATTGGTGTTCGTTGACCTTGGTCCAGTCGAAGGCGTCCTGCCTCCCGAAGAATGGGTGCCAGGCGAAGATTACGAACACGGTCGTCGCATTCGTTGCTACGTTGTTTCTGTTCGCAAGGGTCCAAAGGGTCCGGTCGTAACGCTCTCTCGTAGCCACCCACGTTTCGTCGAAGGACTTTTTAAACTCGAAGTTCCTGAAATAGCTGATGGCACGGTAACTATCGAAGGCCTTGCTCGCGAAGCTGGTCATCGCACCAAGTTGGCCGTTGCGACCAAGGTCGCCGGCGTTAACCCAAAGGGTTCATGCATTGGCCCAATGGGTGGGCGAGTACGCGCTGTTATGAGTGAACTCAATGGCGAAAAGATCGACATTGTGGACTACAGCGACGATTTGGCCGAATACGTCACACATGCCTTGTCACCAGCTCCGGTCATTTCCTCTCAGGTTTTGGACGAGGAAAATCGTGTGGTGCGAGTCGTTGTTCCGGACTACAAGCTCTCGCTAGCCATCGGTCGAGAGGGCCAAAATGCCCGACTCGCCGCACGTCTCACGGGCGCCAAAATCGACATTAAGTCAGACACCGCACCCGCAGAATAGGCCCACACCTACATGGGATGGGAAGAAATGCCCTGAAATTGGGCTAGACTGACGTAAGGAATCACTGACATGGCCATCGAACGCACGTGCATCGGCTGCCGAAACAGAGATTCCACCGATCAGTTACTGAGAATTGTGAGTAAGGATCGCCACATCGTGGTCGATGTTGCTCGCACTGCTTCGGGTCGCGGCGCTTATGTGCACAGCAATCCAAAGTGTGTCTCGCAGGCTGTGAATCGTAAGGCTGTTACTCGAGCACTTCGAGTCTCAGGCGACATCGACCTCACGGCATTGCAGGATCTCGCCACCTGATTATCAACCGTCTACTACCGCCACAACGGGAGTTTTAATGTCAACGAATACGGCTGCGTTCAACCGATGAACGCCCGCAAGCAGAGTGCTCAGCGATGAGCGCCCACAACCGATAAGACGGTCCGGAAAACTTCTATCAACCCGGACCAGACTGGAGAAAAGTGTCTAAGGCCCGGGTTCACGAACTCGCTAAAAATTACGGTGTTACCTCGAAAGAGATCATCGAGAAGCTTGAGTCAATCAAGGAATATGTAAAGTCGGCTTCGTCGACTGTTGAAGCGCCTGTTGTGCGCAAATTGGAAAAGGCTTTCCCAGAGCTTGCCGAAGCAGCTGCTGCAGCACCTGCCGAAAAGGCTCCTGCAAAGAAGGCACCCGCCAAAAAGAAGGCTGCAGCAGCATCGCCTGCTGAAACTACCGAGGTAGCCGCAACAGAAACAGCAGCGCCTGCAGTTCCAACTGCTCCAGCTGCCCAAGTTGCACCAGTGCC
>JALQVI010000035.1 GCA_023260395.1 Candidatus Nanopelagicales bacterium | reverse complement strand
CCCAACTTGTGACAGTCCATAACGTGGGTGCATTTGGCTTAAGCCACGTTGCGGACCATTCGATTGGGTTATTGGAACCAAGTCATCGGGCGGCTGTTCTGATGGCGCGGGCACTGTGCACAACCACTTGTAGCTGGTCATGTTGGGTAACCAAATCCCCTGTCACCTGGAAAGTGCCTATGCCAGAAACGCTGTATTTGGCGTCCCACACTGTTTTGACCGTGATGTCGAAGTCCCCTGGCTACCGGTATTGGTGGTCAATCTGGTGACTTGGATAAGGCTTACCCGCTACGGAATGCCACTGGGTCACATCATCACCCCATGCCCATTTCCACATCGGATTTGCCGTGATGCGTACGGTTCGCCCGCCAAGCGAGAATGCAGCGGGCTTAAAAACATTCGGCTGGCCTGTGAAACACACGACTGGAATGGCGGTTAACGTGTCTCCCGGTGGATCGCATTGCAGATGTAATGCCGGAACATAGCGAATGACCAAATCGTGAACGTGGTCTTCTACATCGCGTCGAGTTGCAGGTTTGCCCGATCCCCAGCACACAGATCCGATCACGGCAAGGTCATCGTCGTTGTGTCCGAACCAGACGCGATAGCGAATCATTCCTACTGGACACGTGGTCACAGCATGCCCGCACATGACCTCCGAATCCGCTGCGCAATACACGGTGTACTTCCAGACGCATTCCAAACATGAGGACACATTGCGTTTCGTCGAGCCTGAGCCCGAAAAACTCGATGGCAACAGTAGTCCACCTGTACCGATATATGCGTCTGTGTTGTCGTTACCAACGACACCACTTCGCACTTGAGCATTGGCTATTGCAGGAGTGTTGATTTGTATGGCAAAGATCAACAGAACAATCACCAGCGAACTCAGCGTAAAAAACTTTCGGTTAGTTAGACGTAGCCGCGTAGTGTTCAACATCACGCTGCCCCCGCGAGGCACTTGTCCATACTGACGGCAGCTAAAGATTCGGCCCACACATGCGGTGGCACACCGTGTGTGAGCGCTCGGTCCAACAACTGTGCCAATGAATAGTCAGGGTCGATTTCAAGAGCACGAGCAATGGCCGCGTTGGACAGTACTCCATTGCCGTCTAGCCAGGCGCAACCTGCAAGCACAGTTGCAAGTGGTGCTACAAATTCGTCTGGAATACGTTTCAAGTTCTCATGTAATGCGAATCGAATCTTCGCTCGTAGGTGTGGTGAGTCGTAGGCTGAGCGCAACAACGCATCACGCACACGAATGTCTGACAGGGCCACACTCAATCGCGCAATCGATTGACCAGATGTCCATTCATCCTTTTCGAATTGAGTGGTAACCCATAAGTGCTCGGCAACACTGTCGTTGAAAATTAAGAGACGAACGGCTTCAGCAATCTCATTTGTGTCGCCGGATTCTTCTAATGTCGGTCGCAGGCTTTCAATAAGTTCTTCGCGAGATTTGAAAGGCGCGCTGCCATTAAATACCAACGCGGTTTCGGCAACCGAGCTGCCAAATTCAATGACGTGTCCTTCGCGTGGACAGCATTCAATGTCAGTACATAGCAATGATCGCCACGTTGAATCATGCACAATGAGGGAGTCCAAAATTGGCAATTGGATGTGAGTGGCCAATGAATCTTGCCAATCATTCGTGGCTGCTTGGTCATTCGTGTAATAGATCACGACGATTTGAGCCAAATCTACGTCTTGTATCGAAGACAAAAGTGGAGCCAACATGGCTTCTCGAACTGTGTCGATGTCTGCTCGAATTGCCGCGACGATTTCGTCGTCGTCAAATGCAACAAGCACGATGCTGTCATGAGGATGAAACCCAAGAATATGTGGAATAGCTGCGACTAATTCGCGCGGTGATGAAATCTGCATGCGTTCAGAATGAATTGGCACTGATAGTTAGACAACAGCGGTCGATAAGACTGGGGATAAACCAGCGCTGTCCACAACTTGATTCGACGGTTGCTTGCCAGAGTCGGCATCGTGTGCGCAGACAATACACAGGAGACAAAAAGACACCCAGAGTTCGGGCGGCTTCCCCTCCGACGTCACTCTGGGTGTTAGAGCAAAACTAGAACATATCGATACCGATTTGGGTGCAAGACACGCCTTCTGCGTGTCGCGAAAAATGGCTACCCCGGTGTGTGCTGCCTGTGACAGTTGTGACAAGGTTTTGCTATGCAGCTAGACCACGTCTCATATGCAGTTACCTCGGCGGAACTGGCCGACACGGTTCAGCGTCTTGGCGCTGACCTCGGAGCAGCTTTCGTCGATGGTGGCAAGCACCCGCGTTTCGGTACTCGCAACTTCATTCTTCCGCTTGCTGGTGGAACATACATCGAAGTTGTAGCCCCGCTTGATCACCCTGCCGCTGAATCAGCACCATTTGGACAGGCCGTTCGTCAACGTGCCGAAGCCGGTGGCGGTTGGATGGGTTGGGTTGTCCAGGTTTCTGACCTTGCTCCCGTTGAGGCTCGCGTTGGTCGCGAAGGCGGTGCTGGTCATCGCGTACGTCCTGATGGCGTTGATGTCGAATGGAAGCAGATTGGCCTCATTGACCTCATGGCTGATCCGTCATTGCCTTACTTCATTCAGTGGAATGACCTAAGCCAGCATCCTTCGGTGGGCTTCAACTCGCCAATCAAGATCAGTGAAATCTCAATCAGTGGCGAACGCGAGAAGCTTGTTTCGTGGCTTGGGGTTAAAGGCGAAGAACTGATCGATTCAGTGAACCTGAACTGGGTACAGGATGAAGATGGCGGCATAACATCAGTCACATTCCAGACCAGCAACGGACTCGTTACCGTCGAATAAATACGACTTATTTAAACTGCCGCAGGCGCCAAAGAATCTTTGGAACGTGCGGCAGTTTTGTTGCACAAGTGAATGTCCAGGCTTGTTGACAAGAGACAAGTTCAAATCACTTGCTTGAAACGTTGAACGTTGTAACTAGCGGTGCTTGGTAGGAATGTTCGCCGGCATCTTGATACGAACACCTGGCTCAATGTGATGTTTAACTGGTTCGATTTGAGCAAACATAAATGGCAGTGCTTTGACTACGACCATGGCATCAGCAGCAGCGTCGTGTTCCTGGTCGTTGACGACACCCAATGTCTCGGCGATGGTTGACAACTTGTGATTCGGTGAATCTGGGAAAGCTTGTCGGGCCAACCAGTAAGTACATAGACCAGGAATGGTCTGCATTGATTGACCAGCGATGTTGATCTCAGAAGCCATGAAAGACATGTCGAACGCAGCATTATGTGCAACAACAATTGCGTTGGACATGATTGATTGGATGGCCGGCCACACTTCCATGAAAGTTGGAGCCCCACGTAACATGTCCGAAGAAATGCCGTGAATGAATTCGGCGCCAGTATCAGATGACCCGTGGTTAATCAATGTCGAAAACGACTCAACAACTTCCCCATCACCGCGCGTGCGATGAGCGCCAAACTCAATTACTCGCGCGCCTTTTGACGGCTCGAAACCGGTGGTCTCGACATCGATGACGACGTAGTCGTAATCCAATGTCAGAGGCGCGTCAAACGACCCATAATGTGCAAGGTCCCGAATCATTCCGGGTTGAGCAAATGAGCGTCCAGCAGCCATAGGTATGAATCTACTTGGACATACCGACGAAAACTGCGCTGCCATGTGGCGTGTGGATGAATGCAACTGACATCCATCGGGTTTAGCCTTGAAACATGAAACGCTACGGCTTGGCAATTTCGGCACTTGCGATGGTTATTGTGGCCGGATGCGGCATGAAGCCGGTTGCATCGGTGACCGAGAGTCCTACTCAAAGCGCCTCTGATGCACCGCGAACGGCGAATGTCGTCAGCGCTGATTCGACAGTGGATTGTTCAGCCACATCAACTACGCCGACCATTGTGGATCAAGGTGATTTTCGAGTGAACGACGTTCACTACAAGGTAGCAATCGTTCGTTGCGACATGGATTCTGCAGTGTTGGTTGAGTCATTCGCGGCGGCTGGCTCCGATTGGGCTTCGAATGGATTAGTTGCCGGTCCGGATTTAGCTGTCAATGTGACTGGTAAATGTGTTCAGAACCAGACGACAATGAGTTGCCCTGCACAGTCATACGCCGAAGATGATTCGACAATTAGTGGAACGCTAAAAATCTCAACGGCGAACAACGATTTCGCCTGGACATTCGTCGCTGAATAACAGCGTGCTCAACTTGGGCTAAATGATGCGATGACGTGCTTGTCGGCCGAAATAAAGTCTGATGGCACTCCATCCCATTCAACGACTACTGCCGCTCCTGTACTCATCACGTTGTTGTAGCCACATGACATCGCAAGATCTGTGATTCCTGGGTTGTGCGCAACGACCATTACGGTCTCGCATTCTTCAGGAGATTCAGATACCAATTGACTCAGTGTTTGAGTGCTCGCGTTATAGGCGCGTTTGGAGAATTCGACTTGCGCTTGGATGTCCAGGTCAGCAAATGTTTCTGTGGTGCGAACCGCATCACTGACGATTGCGTAATCGACATCCAGTTGATGAGATTTCAAGAAACTTGCAGTTTCATGTACTTGCGCATGTCCGTGTGAGGACAATGGACGCGAATGATCTCCGGCCGGGCCTTGGTTTTGAGCGTGTGCATGGCGCATGATGACCAGTTGCATTACGCCTCCGCAGACGGCCACGCACCGAGCTGTTGGCAACAGATGCTCGCGGTGTGAATCGCTTGGGTCAGCGCCTGATAACGAACCGAGTCGTCTAAGCCCGCCCAATCGTCGTGACCGACAAGCGCAGCCACTAGCCCACCACACAGCGCATCGCCTGCACCAGTGGTGTCCACGACATCAATCTCGAGCGCCGGAATATGAGTATGCAACTCCCCTTGCGACCACCAAGATGCTCCGCCAGCCCCGTGTTTGATGATCACGTTAGGTAAAGTGTGAAGCCAGGCTTCGTGACCATCTTCGGTTAACGCCTGAATTTCATCATCGTTGGCTAACACAAGGTCAGCACGGACGAGGTAGCTGCGAACTCGATTCGCTCCCCATGCGCGGATTGGCGCGCTCGAAGCCGCATCGACTACAACACGTGTGCCTGATTCAATCGCAATTGTGAGCGCCAGTTCTGCCAGTGCTGTCGTCTCGGGTCGCATCAAGGTGTAGGCACTCATAACGAGCACGCTGGCTTCGGCAATGGCCTGTCGCCTAGAATCATCTAGCTCAACATTGAGATTGGCGCCGAAATCAGGAAACATCGTGCGCTGGCCTTGGTCGTCCACAACGATGACGCAGGTACCTGTGCGACCATCGGTCGCAGCGACAAATGATGTGTCAATTGCGCGAGTCGCCAATTGCTCATGCACCCAATCACCCAAAACATCTCGACCGATGTCAGCAATCAGTGCTGGCCGATGACCGGAGTGTGCAATCCAGGCAGCCATGTTGCACGGCGAGCCGCCAATCGCGAGTCGGTTGGTCGATGTTGTGTCTGATGCGAAGTTGATTGACCCTTTGATGAGGCTCAACACATCAACGTTGACGTCACCAAGAACAACAATTGGAGACATGGCTACCCGCGCGCTGCGGCTACGGCAACTTGAGCCGCCAGCAGTGCATTCGCGTTAATCAACGTCACGTTGACTTCAAGCGATGCGTTGTTCGTCTGTGTGTGGAACCAATCCAGCAAGAACGGTGTGACGTCTTTTCCGCTGATGTTTGCCTGGTTCGCTGCCGCTAATCCTGATGCCAGTGTTGCATCGTGAAGTGCGAGATCCAGTTCGTCTTCGGCTCGTACTGGCTGAGCCAAAACGATTGCACCAGGAGCTTGAATTCGATCGCGCTCATTCGCGACGGCAGCTGCCTCAACGACGGTATTCACACGCCACGGCACGTCGTAGCCAGAGTCAGCGCGGTAGAAGCCTGGGAACCGGTCAGTGCCATAACCAACGACGGTGATGCCTAAAGTTTCGAGGCGTTCAACAGTTGCGCCGACATCAAGAATCGATTTGACGCCAGCACACACGATCGTGATTGGAGTGCGTGCAAGGGTCACAAGGTCTGCAGATTCATCCCAGGTGTCTTGTGCGCCGCGATGAACGCCACCGAGACCGCCGGTGGCAAAGTACTTAATGCCTGCGAGATGCGCGATGTGAGATGTCGCAGAAACTGTGGTGGCGCCGTTGCCTTTGGCGGCGATGACAGGACCGAGGTCACGTGTGGAAACCTTAATCACATTGCTGTCAGGATCGCCGAGCTGCTCGAGTTGCGCCTCATTCAAACCGACATGAACCTTGCCATCGAGAATGGCGATGGTTGCAGGTACTGCGCCACCTGCTCGAACGCTATCCTCGATTTCTTTAGCTACAAGGACATTGCGCGGACTTGGCAAGCCATGGCTGATGATTGTCGATTCGAGGGCTACGACTGCCTGGCCTGTTGAAAGCGCAGCCGCTACGTCGGGATGAATCACGAGATTTGAGGTTAATGAAGTCACACTCACAGTCTAGTTAGAGGCATTAGGCTGTCGCAGGAAGACACCAAATGAGTGCCGCGTGAGCCATCGCACACGGCCTGAGAAATGGATGAACTGATGAGTGAATTGCAATTGATTCCAGCCCGTGGTTATGCCGCCGCTCGCATGAAGAAAGGTCAGACTCTCAAGGTCATCAACACCTACGGCCAGCAAGTCATCGACTTTTGGGCCTTCGCTGACACTGATATGACTGAATACATGTCAATGCATCACACGCATGCGGCATTGCTCAAAATTATTCCTGCAGTTGGTGACACACTTGTGACCACTAAGCGCCGCGGCATCATGACCATTCTCGAAGACACCACGCCTGGCATTCACGACACAGTTATGCCTTCATGCGATCGCTACCGCTATCAACAGCTCGGTTGCGAGGAATACCACTTGAACTGTAAAGATAATCTCGAGATGGCCCTTGATGACATCGATCTCAAGCGACCGGTTCATCCAGCGCCATTCAATTTGTTCATGAACATTCCGGTGAGCGATGTCGACAACAACTCGATTTCATGGCAGCCGTGCCAGGCAAGCGCTGGCGAATACATCCTCATGCGTGCCGAGATGGATTGTGTTGTTGCGTTCTCATCGTGTCCACAAGACATCGTGCCGATCAATGGACCGAACTGCGAAATCGTCGACACTCACTTCGTTATCGAGTAACAGAATCGAGACGGGGTAGCACAAATTTGATTTGTGCTACCCCGTTTTTCTTTGACTAATTCAAAGAGTTGAAAGACTTCGTTATTTGAGTGCGGCGAGCATAGCTTTCATCTGTTCGATTTCAGCTGTCTGACCGGTCAAGATGTTGGTGGCCAAATTGCGAACGCGTAAATCTTGACCATTGGCGATGATTGCTTTGGCCATCCGCACTGCACCCTCGTGATGAGTAATCATGCCCGAGAGGAATAACTTGTCGAATGCGTTGCCATTAGCGGCATCAAGCGCCGTCATTTCACCGTCAGTCATCATGCCCATGCCACCCATATCGCCCATGTCCATACCACCCATCGAGCTCGATTGTCCGGCATCCGAGAGCCACTTGTTCATCTCGTCAATCTCGGGCTGTTGTGCAGCTTGAATTTTTGCAGCAAGCGCGATCACATCGGCATTCTTTGAATGCGCTGGAACAACCTTCGACATGTCGATTGCCTGTTGGTGATGCGGAATCATGCCCTGCAAGAACATAACGTCTGCCTGATTCAAGCCAGTTTTGGCATTGTTGCCCATCATGGTTGACATACCTGGCAATGGCTTTGCATCATCGTGCTCATTGATTGAGAGTGAACAACCGGTGAGAGCCATTCCGGCGACGGCCACAGTGCTAATTGCTTTGATTCTGCGATTCATGGGGAACTCCTTTGACTACTTTCACTCTACGTCGCGGTTATCCAAGAAACGGATAAGTTCCGTAAGGCGTCAGTAAAACTGACTTCTATTCACGCACCCAGCGGTTAAGAATCTCTGACAAGCTGTCAGGAAAAGCCCTTTACGACCAATACGGTTTCGATAAGAACGAATAAGGTGTTAGCAAAACTGCCCTTTCAGCTAGAACAGTTTCGTCAACCGAGATAAGTTCGCTCTATCCTGGGCGAAGTTCGCTTTGAACGACTGTGATGAAGTCACCCTTTTTGACGTGCTGGCACACATAGAGATTGCCGGAGTTTTGATCCTGTGGGCAGGCAGTGACTCCGTTCAGTTTCACGATTGATGTGTAGAAGGTGTCGTTTTGGATGATGACGTCGTTGTCGAGGGCTGACGGTGTAAATGTAAGGTTTTTAGCTGTTAGATAAATCTGATTTGGACAACCACCCATGCCACAATCACTCGCACCATGCGGGTACCAAATAGCGCTCAAAATCATGCCACTCGTAATGGGTCCGCTGTTGCCGGCGATATTGCTATCGACACTTGCCTGATCGGTGACGACTGTGACGCGATCTGATGCGTAAGTCGGCGAAGCTGATGGTGTTGGCGTTGGTGTTGGCGTCGAAGTATGCGCAGTTTTGGCTACAGCAACAATTGTGACGCGACGAGCATTTGCTGAGCTGCCATGGTGTTTAGGAATACCACCAGCACGAACAACGATGCGCACATGCACACCAATCTTGCGCATGTAACCGCGCACCATCTTTGCGCGACGCAACGAAAGCCACTTGTTGTTCAGGTCTGAGCCAGAGTTCTGAACGTAACCGGTCACGATGTAGTGATCCACGTTTGACTTACCTGTCACTGCAGCATGAATTTTGTGTTTGGCCTTGGAGTTTAAGACGCTTGAGTCACTCGCAAAGTGCACCGAAGCTACTCGCGTCTTTGTTGCTGGCGTTGCATTTGCTGCGCTCGCTAAACCACTAACTCCAATGGCAAGTGCGGCTGCAATAGCAACGGAACGAAAAGTTCGAGAAAACTTCAATGTGCTCATGTCTTCAGACTAGTTGTTATGGATGAATAGCCACTGTTTTCGGCAAGAAGCCGTGACCGTTTCGTCTAATTTGGTTATACGAAGTGGTGATAGAACGCCGTGAGCGAACAACACTCAAATTTCCACATGATTCGTTCATTTTGGTCAACACAATCCTCTTTGGCGGGGTTACCGTTGAAATATGACAAAGCAACAGGTTTACGACGTCGAACGCAAAGTTGGTAACTATGAATTGCGTCGTTATCACCCGTGCGTAGTTGCAGAGGTAACGGTCTCTGGCGCATTCGAGAAAGCCGGCAATGCTGGCTTTCGTCCCTTGATCAATTACATTAGCGGCGCCAATCACGGTTCGAAAAAAGTTTCGATGACCGCGCCGGTGATTCAAGAACTCTCCACAAAAATTGATGTGTCGCAGCCCGCGCTACAAACTCAACACGGCAGCAATCATGTGATTAGTTTCGTTATGCCGGCCGAGTTTCAAACATTGGCGGACCTGCCAGTCCCAAACGATTCCAGCGTTGTGCTTCGTGAGATTCCGGGTGAACTCGTGGCCGTCGATCGGTTTTCAGGCCGCTGGTCAGAGGCGATCTACAACGAGCGCTTAACTGCATTGCGTGCGCATCTCGCGATGGCAGGTTTTGAAGTAATTGGATCGCCACGGTTTGCCCGTTTTGATCCGCCTTGGACCCCATGGTTCATGCGTCGAAACGAGATTCAAATCCCAGTCGCAGAATCTATCTAGCTTCGTTTAAATAATCGCTTCCAAAGGCTTGGTTTTTCAGGAGTCGCTTCAACGCGAGCTGGACGCAATTCACCCGCGGCCAATTTCTCAAACTCTGCATCCCAATCGATCGAACGATCGGATTCTGTAGCACCAGATTGATGGGCATCGACTGTGAATTTCTTGCCACACGAAGCGCAACGCAGTGACGTGCCATCCAAAATGGCCCCACAAGAACACTTACTCAACGTACAAATTCCTTAAGGAACAATGATGACTTGTAAGTTTTCGTCGAAAACAACATCCACTGATACAGACCCAGGCAGTTGCTCTAAACGATTGACAAGCTCTTGAAAGGAAATTGAGTCATCCTCAAACCATTCCTGCACTTCATCCATAAGGCTATTATCACGCACTTGGGTCATTTATCTTGCCTATCTCTCCGAGCTGTAATGAGAACATAAGAATCCGGCGACCCGGCAATGGGCGCAAGCCATAGGACTACTTGCGCACCAGAGTCCAACGTTAAAAACACGACCAATCTCCTCCCATGCTCAGGGTGAACATGCACCCTCGCACGTATTGGATTTCCCGTGATTAAGTTCGCCGACAAGTCACGAGCATCTAGACGATGCTTGTTGAACAGTTTTTGCCTAACTGCCGAACTAATAATCAATACGGAGACGATGATTTGCAATAGATTTCCAACCGTTAGATTGGATAATCATGGCCTTGAGCAATGCTCTTGGTAGAACCTAAAGTTCAACCTGTTGCTAAATCGTGCTGTGGAAAGTTAGGTCAGCTGTCGACCGCACTGGGAGCAGAAATTGGCTTTTCCGATCGTGTATCGATGTCCACAGCCAGGGCACGTCGTGGTCTTGCGTGTCGACTCTTGAGCCGCAGCCTGCTGCTCGTGATCGCCAAAACTGCCACCAGGCGCATGCGTCTCGACGTAGGAAAAGCCAGTACCCGGAATTGAGGTTGTGCGCTGTACGCGACCATCAGCTCGCTTGGTGACACGGAAACCCTTGAATCCAGCCGACATGCCGAATCCTGATTTGCTCATGTTTAATCGAATGCCGGGTGCGATTTTGAAACTCTTACGAAAACGAAAGCCCATGTTGTAAGTATTATCAACTAGTCTGACAAATTCATGTACTTGTATGTTTATCGCAACAATAATGTGAAGAAATGAAGGTCAGCTTGCGGTGTTAACCTACCGACTTTCTTCGGCTGTATCACCAATACAACAGAACATGCTCCTAATACTTTTGCGGTTTTTATAGTTGACTTTGCGAGAGTGCAATCAGTGAATCCTGCGCCTTCAGCAGTTTTCATTGCTCGCATGGTGATTGATGCTCCTGCAGGAACCTTGACGTTCATAAGTTTCGCGAACGAAGCTGAAGTGAATGAGGTTCCCTTTTTCACCACCTGATACGGCTGTATGTTCCAATAATTCATAGTTGGACGAATACTTAGGTTATTTCCCGCAGAATTGCTTGCCTCAACTTTGAACCCAACTGGTTCTTGCGGAGTGAGCCCTGTGATCAACATGGAATTCTCAGTTGTTGCAGGAAATGTCTTACTGACAGTCATTCCGTTCCAGATTGAAACGTAGTAGGTAAATGGCCCATCTTCAACGTTGGCTGGGATAGGCCATTGCAGTACAAGTGACGTACTCGTTTGATTGGCGATAGTTACTGATTGTCCACTTCGACCGTTATATGTTCCCCAATTTGGCGCATCAAGTTGATGGTCGTTGATATCGAACTGAACCAAATTTGAGTATCGGTTTCGCACAATTGCAGTGTTAGGAGAAAACGTCCACGTGCAAGCCTCGCCAGAGTATTCGCCCGAAAAGCGATAATTGCCAGCGCTCAAAGTAGGAATGGCTGCGTAGGCGTCAATGGTTTGTTTAACTGAATCATAAGTGGCTGAGCTTAAGTTAATGCTTCCGCTTGCATGAGGAGCATTGGCGTCGAAATATCCTCCGGCATCAACTGCAGTTCGGTAGTTAATGAGGTCGCCAGTTGTTGGTGCGTGAGAGCAATTTTCCAGGTGAATGTGGAAATGCAGGTTTGAACTCGAGTCAAATGTAGGCAATTGATCGCCATCGCTATTGAGAACTGTGGCCTCAAAAAGTCCAGGAGTTCTTTCAGAGTCTTCAATGTTTAAATCCGTCGTCCAATCGGACACTCCAAATCGGTTACCAACACGCAATCGGAAGTTGTAAACAGAATTTTGTTGAAGGTTTGTGAACGAGTATGAGGAATCACGGGTAATGCGTGAATGTGACCAATTTGTCGTTCCCATTCGCTTGTATTGAAGTTCGTAGTACGTTGATCGTTCATTTTGACTAATCGTAGGAGTCCACTCAACCAAAACGCCGCCTTTGATTGGATGATCAAAAATAAAGTCCATGGCTGCCGGTTTTTGGCCTTCGGAGGCCGGTATCCAAGTTTGCGATTGGCCAAAATTATTCGGATCAGCGATGCAACCACCTGAACCCGACACGCTCACAGTAATTGCTCTATTGTCGACGCCTGCGCTGTTTATGCCCTTGTATATCCAATGCGCTGCCCAAAAGTTGGAATCCACTTTAACTTTTGCAAATCCGGGTGAAGACGAGTTAAACGTTACGAAGGGTTGAGAATCGTTGTCATGGAAGAAATCGGCTGTTATAGAAGTTGGAAACGTTGCACAGCCCTCTAGCGAGAAATTTATAACCACAGGATCACCGACTACAGGTTTGAGATTTGAAAGTTCAATAGACAAAAATGGATTTCCTGTGGCTTGACTTGGCATTGCAAGGCCCAGCATTACCAAGGCCGTCAAAGCCAATGCCGTAAATGTCTTATTGTGAACTCGCATGACTTCCTTAATGTTCGTTGACCCCAGTCAATCGTCCCCAATTCTCGCATGAAGCCACCAGAAAGATTGCGACCAAAATCCACTATTTGCCAGATTTACAGGGTTTTCCCTCAATACCATCAAGGCAATGGATAAATCCGTTATGCCCGAGGAGTGTGCATATGTCCATGAAGTCGCATCGTTCACGTATCAAAATCATCGCCGCTTGTGTCGCAACTACAGTTGGCTTATCCACCGCGATCGCGTATGCAACTGATTCGTCACAGCTGACGAATTCAACATTCCAGGAACTGGTCACTGATTTGAGTTGGTCCGGCACCACGCTGATGACATCCGACGACACTTATACGTTTACAACCGACACGTATGACTTTGCCAATGGCGCGAATTCGCAGTGGAATCGTCAAGTCGAAGCCATCGGCACCACGTTCGTGAACAACACCGAGAGCAGCTACACCTGGAGTGCCGCAAACAATTCATGGGGATCAGCGACGAGTGTTAGCAAGGCTGGTGAAACATCGGACGGACTTACTTTCGTTTCCATCGATGACTTGAACGGCGCTGATACCAAGGCTGCGCTCAGTCGCTTGAACAAACCGAATGCTAAATGGACGACATCAGTTCCGAACGACTATTCGTTGAATAACGGCGCTCCTTATTCCCCTAATGGCACACGCTTCATGATCAGTGCTGGTAGCCCGCTCTTTAACACTCTGCGGTTTTCAAACCCTACGACTACGGTCAGCAACGTCAGCGTTGTGGGGGTCCTCCCACCACGAGCGCCCCGCATCGGTCAGCGCCTGACGCACGGTCGCGCGCTCCAACCCCAGGAAGGGGCGGTGCACGGTGCCATCCTGGGTGGCCATACCTTTGAGCCCGCTCGGTCCACTACCCCTGGCAAGCCCCATCAGCACAGTTTCTGCTTGATCATCAAGCGTGTGTGCGAGAACAACTCCTTGCGCGCCCGTCTCGCGCAGCGCCTCGGTAAACGCTCGATAGCGCGCGAGGCGCGCTTTGTCTTCAAGATTGGAAGTCCCCTCGATGCTGACGGACTTCACGATGACGGGTTGGAGCCCCAAATCTTCCGCGTCACTGGCAGCGCGACGGGCTACTTCAGCGGAGTCCGGTTGCACCCCGTGATCCACGATGACCGCTCCGATTTCGACACCCAAGGGGCCCGCTTCGTGGGAGAGCGCCCAAGCCAGCGCAACAGAGTCTCCGCCACCACTGAGGCCTACCA
>JALQVI010000034.1 GCA_023260395.1 Candidatus Nanopelagicales bacterium | reverse complement strand
GATGACCGCCGCTTGGCTCGTCCCTATAGTGATCGGTTGCTGGCTAGCCTGGCGTCGCCCGCGTATTGCGTTCCCAATTTTGATGATGTGGACTTTCGGCATCATGGGTCTGCTGGTGTGGCAAGCGATTCAGCCCGACTGGTGGATGAACCTCATCAACACTGATGGACCGATCATCACGATTGCGATTTTCGCATTGTCAGTGCCGCTCACAATTTACGGTTACGGACGTCGAACTCGATTTGTCTCATTCATCTTGATGGGCATTCCAGTTCTTGCTCTGCTTGCTGATTCCAACACCCGTGGCGATGCACCAATCTTGCGTGGCAGTTCCACCATGGCAGTGACATTGCCAGCATTCATCGCAGGTGTTTTGTACTTGATCGCATCGTTTGTCGATAAGCAAGATGACACTGCCGACGAAAAATAAATCAATCTAAGAATGTGGCCCACGGTTTCGACTGTGAGCCACATTCTTTTTGCCGCCTGCTCCATAATTGAGCCATGACTTCAACGTTGGCGATTGACTGCGGTGGCACGTTCATCAAAGCCACTGTGTTGGATGAAGTCGGAACTATGCGAGTCCCTGCCATTCAATTCCCAACGCCCTATCCCCTAACGACCGAGCTATACATCAACACACTTTCGGACTTGGCGAATCAACTTCCCAAAGCTGACCGCGTGACTGTTGGGCTACCGGGAATGATTCGCCATGGTGTCGCCGTGAAGATTCCGCACTACACAACGAAAGCCGGACCTCGCACTCCTGATCTGCCAGAACTGATTTCCCAGTGGTACGGCTTTGATGTCCGCTCGGCATTGCAGCACCGGCTGGGAATCCCTGCACTAGTACTTAACGATGCCGAAGTCCATGGCGCTGGAGTTGTTGCAGGTTCGGGCCTTGAAGTCATCGTCACACTTGGCACTGGCTTGGGGTACGCACTCTTTGACGGTGGAATGCTTGCGCCACACATTGAACTTTCCCAGGCTCCTGTTCGGAACGGCGTTGTCTGGGATACCTATGTTGGCGAGACAGAGCGCAAGCGCTTGGGCAACACTTTCTGGTCTCGCCGAGTAAAACTCATGGTCGAGACATTGCGCCCAATCTTCGTATGGGATCGGCTTTTTATCGGTGGCGGCAACAGTCGCAATATCCGACCAGAAATTCTTGCTGGCCTTGGCGATGACGTAATTATCGTTCCGAATTCAGCAGCCCTCGTCGGTGGCGTTCGCGCTTGGCAGCTCGCGCCTGACGGCACTCTTTAGACAACTGCAGGAATTGTGGCTTCGACTTTTGGTGGGCGGCTAACGACAACTAACCCGACCAAAATCAAAACTGAACCAACAATGCCAATAAAGGAAACTGTTTCACCTAACAACGTCACACCCATGATGGCCGCCGTCAGTGGCTCCATGAGGCCGATGGTTACGGTCGTGGCAGCACCGATGCGTAACATGCCGTAAGTAAAGAAGGCGTAGGCCACAGCAATGGTCATGATGCCGCCGTACAG
This sequence comes from Candidatus Nanopelagicales bacterium, assembly GCA_023260395.1. Lineage (GTDB taxonomy): Bacteria > Actinomycetota > Actinomycetes > S36-B12 > UBA5976 > UBA5976. The sequence goes on along the minus strand of JALQVI010000034.1, from coordinate 12,394 downwards.
CGCACCTGCTAACAAGATTGGATCTTTGAGAAAACTAAAGTCGCGACCAAAACTAAGCGGCGCTTGAACAATCGTTCCGATCGTAAACATTGGCGCAACAGATTGGTACGGCGTATGTCGCTTCGAAATGATGCCGATTCCTGTTGCCTGCAGCGAATAAGCCAACGCAGCAGCAAGAGCAAACACAATTCCCAGCAAGTTCACAGTGCTATCGCCGCTTGGCCAGTTCAACGCAACAACACCTGACACAGCAATAGCTGTACCGATTGCCCACTGCTTGCCCGGCGGTTGCTTCAGAGCAATCCATGCAATGAGCCCGACGAAAATAGGTGCGACGCCGATGGAAATTACAGCTGCTACACCAACACCAGTGAGCCGAAAAGAAAGTATGTATAGCGGAAAGAAAAGCGCAGCGCCAGTTCCGCCAACAACGATTGGCAGGATGTCCTGCTTTGTGTACTTACGCTTATTTTTCGAGACAAGAACGATCAACCAGAGCGCGAGAGTGCCTGTGATGTTTCTGATGAGCGAATACTGAAAGGCAGTGCCTTTAGGAAAAAGCTGAACGACCGGCCCGACAGTGCCCCAGAGTGTTGTTCCGAGGGCAACTGCCAGAATGCCGGCCGTTCGCTGATTCTTCAAGAGTCGAAATTAACCGTTGGTTGGGAAACCAAGGTTGATGCCACCGTGGCTTGGATCTAGCCAGCGACTGGTGACAACCTTGCCACGGGTGAAGAAGTGAACGCCTTCGGTACCGTGTGCGTGTGTGTCGCCGAATAGCGAGTTCTTCCATCCACCGAATGAGTAGTAAGCCATTGGCACTGGGATTGGCACGTTAACGCCAACCATGCCAACTTCAACTTCATTCTGGAAGCGACGAGCTGCGCCACCATCGTTGGTGAAGATTGCAGTTCCGTTGCCGTACATGTGATCGTTGATGAGCTTGAGACCTTCTTCGTAAGTCTTTACGCGAACAACCGAAAGAACAGGTCCGAAGATTTCTTCCTGGTAGATCGACATGTCAGGAGTTACGTTGTCGAACAATGTTGGACCAACGAAGAAGCCATTGCCATCAGCATCAGGCGTGATGTCGCGACCGTCAACGACGATCTTTGCGCCTTCGGCAACACCGGCATCGATGTAACCCTTGACCTTGTCACGATGAACAGCCGACACGAGTGGACCCATGTCAGTGTTGCGTGTGCCATCACCAGTGTTCAGTGTGGCCATGCGCTCGACAATCTTTGCGATGGTTTCGTCAGCAACTGGCTCAACGGCAACAAGTACCGAGATCGCCATGCAACGCTCGCCTGCTGAACCAAAGCCAGCGTTGACTGCAGCATCAGCTACGAGGTCAAGGTCAGCATCTGGAAGCACGAGCATGTGGTTCTTTGCGCCACCAAGTGCCTGAACACGCTTGCCGTGTGCGGTACCGGTTTCGTAGATGTACTTCGCGATTGGGGTTGAGCCAACGAACGAAACAGCCTTGATGTCTGGGTGGGTCAGAATGCGATCGACGGCTTCCTTGTCACCGTGAACAACGTTGAATACGCCATCTGGAAGACCAGCTTCTTTCCACAGCTGCGCGATGAAGTTCTGTGCGCTTGGATCTTTTTCAGATGGCTTGATGATGACTGAGTTACCAGCAGCGATTGCGATTGGGAAGAACCACATCGGAACCATGGCCGGGAAGTTGAATGGCGAGATGATGCCAACGACACCAACTGGCTGACGGATGCTGTAAACATCAACGCCAGATGAAACACTTTCGGAGTATCCGCCCTTGAGTAGGTGTGGGATGCCACAAGCAAACTCAACAACTTCTTGACCGCGGGAAACTTCACCGAGTGCATCAGAAAGAACCTTGCCGTGTTCTGCGGTGATGATTGCAGCGAGTTCTTCTTTACGTGCGTTCAATAGCTCGCGGAATGCGAACACGATTGACGTGCGCTTTGTGATTGAGGTTGCAGCCCATTCAGCGCCAGCGCGCTTAGCAACAGCAACGGCTTCGTCCATGACGGCGGTCGATGCGAGATCAACTTCACCGCTCTTGGCGCCAGTTGCAGGGTTGAATACGTCACCGGTTCGTTCGGCTGTGCCAGTCCATGACTTGCCATCGATCCAGTGGGTGATGCGTGCGGTCATCGCAGGGTCTCCTCATTGAGTAGGTCTAACCAAAATCTAACGGATTGTAGGACAATCCACATACGCGACCCTCAGGATGAGAGTAAGTTGCTGAACATGACCCAAATTCGACTTATTCACGTAACCACTCAAGAGACACTTCGCGAGAGTGGTCAGGACGTTAACCCACCGACCGTCAAGGTCATCGCCACTGCTGTGGTCACCAATCCCCTAGCCGGAAAGCCATTGGTTGCTGACTTAACCGAGCTTGAACTGATGAGCGCGGACGTTACCGCTGTGCTCTCGGCCAAGGCCGTTGCTGCCATCGAGTCACTTGGCCTCACGCCTTCTGACATTCGCGGGTACGGCAAGGGTGCCATCGTCGGCACCGACGGCGAACTCGAGCACACGGCAGCCGTCCTTCATCCACGCTTTGGCGCTCCAGTACGCGCAGCCATCGGCGGCGGAGCTGACATCATTCCGGGCACAAAGAAAGTTGGAGCACCGGGTTCTTCCATCACAATGCCGATCGGCAATAAGGACGACCGCTGGGAATTCGACGACATGGATAGCGCTGAAGTGTCGATTGGAGATGCCCCACGTGCAAACGAGATGCTCATCAGCGTTGTGTACTCCGTCGGTGGTCGCCCACACGCCCGCGTAACGAAGGTGAAGTAAATGTTTAAGGCAATCATCCTGCTCAAGCGTCGCGAAGACATGTCACACGATGAATTCAAGCAATGGTGGCTCGTCGACCATTCATCGCTGGCCACACAACTACCTGGCGTACGCAAGATCGTGTTCAACCTAGCTGCCGATGGTGGCGCGTACGACGGCGTCTCGGAATTGTGGTTTGATTCGCAGGCTGACTTTGAAGCCGCCTACGAAACTGAGCTCGGCAAGAGTGTCGCTGCTGATTCGATGGCACATTTGTCCGACCGTCAACGTCTTTTTGTGACCGAGAACAACATCGTCTAGATAACATTCCGCGCGTTAGCCTGAAATTGCAGGCTTTACTGTCCTAGGCTCGCTCTCAACCCCACATAGGAGTGAGTGAATGAGTAACGCTTTCTGGCATGGTTTTGGCGACATGAACGCCATCTCAAAGAATGGTCCGTTTGTCGTCGCCAAGGGCGAAGGCTGCTGGGTCTGGGATGACAAAGGCAACAAGTACTTCGACGCGGCCGGCGCGCTCTGGTACGTCAACGTTGGTCATGGTCGCAAGGCAATCGCACAGGCAATGTTCGAGCAAGCTTCACAGATTGCGTCCTATTCGTCATTCGGCGATTGCACCACCCCATCAACGATTGAGTTGGCCAATACCGTTGCTTCACTTGCGCCGAATCCAGACTCCAAGGTGTTCTTCACCCTAGGTGGATCTGATGCAATTGATACTGCAATCAAGATTGCTCGACGTTACTGGACGCTCAAGGGCAATCCAGACAAGCAAGTGATCTTGTTCCGCGACAACGGCTATCACGGCATGAACATCGGCGGCACTTCTATCGCTGGCATCGGTCCGAACAACGAAAACCTCGGCGACTTTGTGACCAACGTTGCTCAGGTGTCATGGGAAAACGCTGACGATGTCATCGCCGCGATTGACGCCATTGGCGAAGACAAGATTGCTGCGCTGTTCTGCGAACCTGTCATGGGTGCCGGCGGCGTGCGCATTGCTCCAGATACCTACTTGCAGGCCATCCGCAAGGCGTGCTCGGAACGCAACATCTTGTTCGTAGCCGATGAAGTCATCACTGGCTTTGGCCGTTGCGGCGACTGGTTTGCCTCGTCACGCTTCAACCTTGAACCAGACATGATGACTGTTGCCAAGGGACTTACTTCGGGTTACTCCCCGATGGGCGCTGTCGTTGCAGCGCCGAGCGTGTGGAACGAGTTTTATCGCGAAGGCGCCGGAATGTTCCGTCACGGCTATACCTACGGTGGTCACGCTACGTCTGCAGCTGCTGGACTTGCCAACATCAAGATCATGGCTGATGAGCGTCTGCCACAACACGTTGCCGAACTCGAAGATTACTTCACGCAAGCAGTCAAGACGCTCGAAGACATCGATGTTGTACGCGAAGTTCGTGCCGGCGTTGGTTTCCTCGGAGCAATTCAGCTCGAGGATCCGACAACCGCTCCACATTGGTACGAAAAGTGCCGTGAGGCTGGCGTTATTTCACGTGCAATCTGGACTGGTTCACTTCAGATTGCTCCACCGCTCGTTATGACCAAGGAAGAAATCGACCAGATGGTTGCGCTATTCCGCAAGGGATTGACGTCGTAGGTTTCTAATACAAAAGGAGGTTCACCGCAATCGGTGAACCTCCTTTTTATAGGTCAATTCTTAGCGCGAAATCTTGTCCGCATTGAAGGCACCAGGAACGTCACTGCCATTGAAGTAAGCCACAACAGATTCAGCAACGGCGATACCGGCCTTCTCTTGCGCTTCTTCAGTTGAAGCACCAAGGTGCGGAGTTGCCACTACGTTGTCGAGCGCGAATAACGGTGAATCTGTGCATGGCTCAGTGGCATACACATCGAGCCCTACACCAGCCACACGTCCTTCGGTAAGTGCTGCAAGCAGTGCCGCTTCATCGAGGACTCCGCCGCGTGCAGCGTTGATGATGTGAACCGAAGGCTTCACCTTGGCCAATGCTTCCGTACCGATCAAGCCAGCGGTTTCGGCTGTCTTTGGCAAATGCAAAGTGATGAAATCAGACTCTGCCAGTAGCTCATCCAACGTCACCATGCGAACAAATTCAAATCCGGCAGGTGCTTGCGAGACATACGGATCGTAGGCAACAAATTCCATATCGAATGCGCGAAGACGCTTAGTTACGAGCTGGCCAATTTTGCCGAAACCGACAACACCCACAGTCTTTCCCTGCAACTCAACGCCGCCAAACGTCGAGCGAGCCCACTTGCCGTCTTTCAAAGCGATGTTTGCCGGCACAACATTGCGAGCCGAAGACATCAACAATGCAATCGCCAATTCGGCAGCCGACACAATGTTGCTGGTTGGCGCATTGACAACCATGACGTTGGCATCAGTTGCCGCAGGAATGTCGACGTTGTCTAGTCCCACACCGGCACGAGCAATGATTTTCAAGTTTGGAGCAGCAGCTACTGCTTCGGCGTCCATTTTTGTTGCCGAACGAATCAAGATCGCGTTTGCCTCAGCCAAGGCAGGCAAGAGCGCCGAGCGATCTGCGCCATCGACATGGCGAATCTCAAAATTCGAACCCAAAACCTCAATGGTTGCGGCGGATAATTCTTCGGCGATGAGGACAACAGGCTTAGTCATGTAACCAGTCTAGAAGCAATGCCATAGACCTGCTGTGGGTAGCAATTCTTTGCAAACGCTATGCAATTACCAAAAGTTTGTTTCGTCGCGCAATGCAACCCAGCAATACCAAGCTGCCACACTGCGATACGGCCGAAGATGATCGGCCATCGTTTCCATTTGGTCCGGGGTCGGTATTTCTGCAAGACCTTGAATTTGGGCAAAGCCGCGTCGAACAGCAATGTCACCCGTAGGCCAATAATCGAGCCGACCATGACGAAACATGAGGAACATTTCGCTTGTCCAGCGACCAATCCCCCACAGTCGAGTTAAATACGCGACCGCTGCATCATCATCCAAGGTCCGAAGATGCTCGAAATTAATCGTGCCATCAAGAATGGCTTGCGATAGTTCAAACGAAGTCCGCGCCTTGGCCTTAGTGAACCCCAGAGCATGCAGACCATCTTGTCCAAGCGCAATCAACGACTCTGGTGTAACCGGACGACCAACCGCATCGATCAATCGATAGGTGATGGCATCGGCAGCTTTAACGGAAATCTGCTGGCCGATGATGGCAAATACAAGTGTTTCCAATTCGGATTCGTGCAACGGCTCGTCAAGAGTGCAGCGGGGTGCATCCACGAGGAACTTTGCGTAGGCAGCGTCTGCCACCTTGAGATGCGCGATGGCATCGTCGATCTGAGTCATCGACTTGGCGTCGGGGTGAACGCGATCGGCAACTTGGTAGGTCCGGTGTTCCCACTATCAGGCAAGTATTCAGCACCGGGCTGGATTTCAAAGTCTGGGATGCGAGCCACAAGAACCTTGATGGCTTCTTGCATATCGATACGTGCGACATAGTGACCGATGCAATGGTGCATGCCGCCTCCAAATCCAAAGTGTGGAGCTCGCTGAGCAGTGATGTCCATCGTGGTTGGATCATATTTCGCGGGGTCACTGCCAACTGGAATGTTGAAAATCTGAAGAGTTGTGCCCTTCTCGATGGTCAGACCTTTGTACTCGAAAGTTTCATTTGCTTCGCGCGATACCCAGGTAATCGTTGGATTCACTCGCATCACTTCTTCGATGGCATTACGCGCTAGGTCGTGATTCCGACCCAGCAATTCCCATTGCGCACGGTTCTGCGAAAACGTTTGCATCGCTAAGCCAAGTTGATTACGCGTGGTATCGAATCCAGCAAAAATCAAGAACGAAACTAAAATCAACAATTCGCGCTCAGTGATTTTTTCGCCATCAACTGTGGCTTCAACCAGTTTGCTGATGAAGTCATCTCGGATGTCGTTTTTGCGCAAATCAATTAGGTCTTGTGAAATCTTTAATACGCCTTCGAGACCTTCTTCAATGACTGGCAGGTCGTCCTTAATCGTGACGCTAAAGACGTATCCCATCTTTGTGGCGAAGTCCGCGATGTCAGGCCACTGGTTTGGGTCAAGGCCAAGCAGCTTGGTAATAACCAGAGCACTATAAGGCTCGGCGAATTCAGCCATGAAATCGCAATTGCCCTTCTCGCCGAAATTATCAACGAGCTGATGGGCAAGCTCAGTGAATTCTGGAGTAAGCGCCTCAATAATGCGCGGCGAAAATGCCGGGTTGGCAAGGCGACGAAGACGTTTGTGGTCCTCGCCTTCAAGGCTCATCAGCATTTCTTGCCACCACTGCGCCAATGGCCCTTCGGTGATGCCATTGTGCTCTGGCCAGCGCCGCGAGCCTTGATACAAACGCTTGTCGTTCTGCAATTCATTGGCGTCTTCGTGGCGCAAGATTGCAATTCCAAAAGGCGTCTGTGCGTACCAGCTGTCGTCACGTGCGGCAAGCACTTCGAGCGAGCGAATCGAAAATCCAGGCGCTTGAACGTCAATGAATGGAACTGCAGTCATTGGAACATTCTTTCGGAAAGTGATTGCAGATTTCGATTAATGAACGTGGTGAATTTCAGTGTGTCCAGTAGTGCGATCAACTTCGAGCAAGTAGCCGTTCGCCAATGGTGTGCCATCTGAAACAGCTGGTCGAACTCCGCTACTCCAGGCCGTTGTCACGCCATCCTTGGTCGTCCACGTGAGGTCGTAATAGTCGGCATCAACGTGCGCAGGAAGATTTTCTGGCTTGTGGTTGCACAACACGTACAACTTTTCATGCGTCAAAATCAAAGTGTTCAGCGAGGTGTATTCAAGGACGTCGACATCGTTCAATAACTGGCGATAGGCCGCAACAAAATCATTCTCAGATTCACGAAGCGCAGTAATCAATGCAGCGAAGTAAAACTCGCTATCGGTGTCACCTTCCATGCCTTCAATGAGGTCAGGGTCAATCAGCGAGTTCAGCAAGTCACCGCGCGGAATTCCACCATTGTGACAAAAAGCAATCGGGCCAGCAGGACCGTTTTTAATAAATGGATGAGTGTTTGGCAGACACACTTCAAGCTCTTCGGTTGCCCAACGTAAATGAACAATGCCATCAGTCGACAATGTTTCATTCGTGGCCTTGTCGTACAAATCCGAATCATGCGCTGCCTTCACATCGCGCACTAGTTCGATGTGGCCGTTCGCATCAAAGGCCATTCCCCAACCGTCTTGGTGGATGCGACTTAATTCGCGCAATGCATCCGCATCGGTTGCAAGAGCCTCATTAACAGTCAACGGAGCTGGCGAATGCCAGGCAAATAGACGACACATGTGAATCCTCGAATTAGTAAACGGTGAAAGTGTTTGCTCGTGCCCACGCTAGCCCATTGGCCTGGGCTTTTGCGTTTTCAGCGCGACGCGAGGCTAAGTAACAGCGACCCATCAGGTCACCGAGGGCATCCATGAGCACCGAATCATTTTCCAATAAGTCCAGTGCTTCGAGCTGTGAACTTGGCAATGGCTTGACGCCACAGGCCTTCTTTTCTTCATCGCTGAGCAACTCAGGATCGCGATGCGCTGGCATCGGTGGCGTGAGACCGCGCTGCACACCATCAAGGCCAGCCATAATGAGGCCGGCTAGCGCCATGTATGGATTCGCCGATGCATCACTTGCTTTGAGTTCGATGTTGGTTGACTGCTCTTCGCGACCCTTGAATGGACTGGCAACTCGAACGGTGCACTCACGATTGTCATAACCCCATGCAACAGTCGATCCTGCCCACGCGTGTGGAGCAAGGCGTTCAAACGACACATAAGACGGACACGTCAACGCCACTAGTGCTGGCAAATGCTCCAAAATACCTGCAATAAACGAAGCCCCAAATTCTGAAATCTTTGTTGGATCTTCTTTGTTATAGAGCAAGTTGTGCTTGCCTTTCCACACACTGAAATGCAGATGCGCACCCGAACCGACTTCGTTCTCATAAGGCTTTGGCGAGAACGACGCCATCAGGCCATGTGTCACTTCCGCGGTTCCACGAATGGTGTCGCGGAACTTCACTTGGTTATCGGCAGCCGCCAACGCATCGTCGTACTTGATGACGATTTCTAATTGACCGTTGCCATACTCATTAATCGCTTGCTCAACGATGTAGCCCTGCGATGTGAGGTTGTCAATCATGTCATTCATGACCGCGCTGGCACGGTCAAGTCCAGCCGTTGAATAACACGATGCGTTTGCCCACGGAATTGGATTTTCCCGAGTACCTTCGGCCATGTAGAACTCGTTTTCGAATGCGGCCTTGATTTCGATTCCGAATTCTGCAGCTTTGGCAATAGCTCGCTTCAAAACGGTACGCGTACATCCACCCCATTCGGTTCCATCAGGCCAGCGCAGATCGCCAATGACACTGGCCGTGCTATCAAGCCAAGGCAATTCTGTATACGTGTCCAAGTCAGGCACGATGCGCACTTCGCCAACGGGTTCCATACCTTCGACATGCACCAGGTCTTCAAAAAGATTCACTGCATTCTGCGCGCGCGTTAAACCGATGCCTTCATCCACTTTGCCGGCAAATTGGGAACCAGTCGTTCCCTTTGCACGAATAACACCACTGGGATCGCAATAGACAAATCGAACATTGCGAATGTTGTTTTCAGTTACGCGCTTGAGTGAATCTTTGGCCATGTCCCGATACTAGAACGGTATTAGGCAACGTGGAAGGCAAATGCCTGTGCCATTGCTTCATCGATGGCTTCCAAGGCTAACTTCACTCGCGTTTCAACCGTGCCATCCAAGGCCACCCATGAACGACCAGTTGCGATGAGCTCGTCTTCGAATTCACGAGTCATGCTTTCACGAAGATTCTCGCTGTCACGAATTTCATCTTGCACAAATGGCACATCATCAGGCTGCGTCACAAAATAGATGCGGTTCGGATTGTTCGCCGGCATAGGCAAACTTGCCTTGTCCCCCATGTAGCGGCGTTCCCAAATCAACGTCGCAAACACATCCGTATCGCAACTTACGACGGGCCCACCCGTGCGGGCTGCAACGTCTTCGAGCTGTTGCTGCACAACAGCGATTTCTACGAAGTCCGTAGTAGTCCATGGAACTTCGTATTCCATCTTGCCGATTGCTTCTGCTTGTTCGCGCTTACGCATCGTGAGATCGCGACCGTATTCGCGAATGTAGTTAGTCTGTGCGAAGTCGCCACCACGCGCAATGAGCGCGGCTTGCACTGCGAGTGAGGTCGTGGTTGTGCCTGTTGACTCGGCGCCAACAAAGACTGCACGAATTGCGAGCAGTTCACGTGAACCAGGGCCCAGTAAATGCCAGTTACTGATGAGGTCTTGGCGAATCTGAGTTGACGACACAGGAACGATTGCGCGTTCTGGGTCATAACTGAAGTGATGTAATCCCAACAGCGATGCAAAATGTGCACCACTTTCTTCAGAAGTCACAAGCATGTCGACAGTCGGAGTTTGGCGAAGGTGTGCCTCAATGACGCGAGCGTTGGATTTCACCACTGCTTCATCAGTCGGGTCATACGGCGTTGACTCATAACCGTGCACGATTGTCATTGATGATTCGGCGACACCTTCGGCAATGCAGTCTTGCTCAAGAGCCTTGGCACGCAATTCAGCACTGAATCGATCATGCGGCTGACCCAAAACAATGACGACAACATGATCGCGCTTCTGAATTGCGGCTTTGATTAACTTCACGTGACCCATGTGGGGTGGATTAAAAGTCCCCGTCACCAATGCTGCTGGCATACGTCAAAGCCTAGCGTTACGGAATGAGTAGTAATTTCCCGGAAGTTGCGCGTGACTCGAGGTCATCATGTGCCTGAGCCACCTGGTCGAGTGAATATGTTCCGCCAATTTCGCAGTTCAGCGAACCATCAGCAATAGCCGCAAAGATTTCATCCGCACGCCATTGCATTTCTTCAGGTGTTGCAATGAAATCGCCGAGAGTTGGGCGAATGACAGACAGCGAGCCCATAGAACTCAGGCGCAGCAAATCAAAAGGCGGTACTGCTCCACTTGCATTACCGAATGTCACCATCAGTCCGCGACGTTTAAGCGATGCCAAACTGCCATCGAACGTCGACTTTCCAACACCGTCATAAACCACATTGACGCCAACGCCATTCGTTAGCTCCCGCACTCGTGGCGCAAAATCCTCTTGGTCATAACGAATGACATGTTCGGCCCCGGCTTTTAGCGCAGCGTCAGCCTTGGCCTGCGTCGAAACTGTGCCGATGACATGACCACCACGAGCCGAAATCATCTGGCAGAGCAACAACCCCACACCACCTGCAGCGGCATGAACAAGCGCAGTGTCGCCGGATTGAATGTTGTACACGCTAGTCACGAGATAGTGAGCAGTCATGCCTTGCAACATCGCAGCACATGCGATGTTCGGTTCGATGCCAACAGGTACGAGCACACAATCAGTTGGAGACATCACTACGTACTCGGCGTAACTACCCTGCACGCCCGGCCAGGCTACGAGGTGGCCTTCGGTAATGCCTTGGACGTTGTCGCCAACAGCGACGACCAATCCGCTTCCTTCGCGACCAAGGCCCACAGGTAGCGGCATCGAGTACAGACCCGAGCGCTGGTATGTGTCAATGAAGTTCACACCGGAAGCTGCGACCTTGACCAAGATTTGGTCAGGCCCACAAACAGGAACAGGCAGATCAACAATGGCGAGGACTTCTGTCCCACCATGTCGATCTGCCTGAACCGAACGCATGTGCGCGATTAGCGACCTGCTGCGCCTTCTACGTAGTCACTGTCGCCGGCCTTAACCCATGACATCAACTTGCGAAGTTCGCGGCCTGTTGCCTCGATTGGGTGAGCTTCACCCTTGGCGCGAAGCGCCTTGAATTCTGGTGCGCCAGCATCCTGATCGTTGATGAAACGCTCAGCAAACTTGCCCTGCTGGATGTCGGTGAGGACATCCTTCATTGCAGCCTTAACGTCAGCATTGATAACGCGTGGGCCTGAAACGTAGTCACCGTATTCAGCGGTGTCAGATACTGACCAACGCTGCTTGGCAATGCCACCTTCGTACATCAAGTCAACGATGAGCTTGAGTTCGTGCAAGCACTCGAAGTAAGCAACTTCTGGCTGGTAACCAGCTTCAACAAGTGTTTCGAAGCCAGCCTGAACGAGTGCCGAAGCGCCACCACAAAGAACAGCCTGCTCGCCGAACAAGTCGGTTTCAGTTTCTTCGGTGAATGTGGTCTTGATGCCACCAGCGCGAAGAGCGCCGATGCCAGCTGCGTATGAAAGAACCAATGGCCAAGCGTTGCCAGTTGCATCCTGTTCAACAGCGACGATCGCAGGAACGCCACGACCAGCCACGTATTCACGACGTACCAAGTGACCTGGTCCCTTTGGTGCTGCCATGCAGACATCTACGTCAGCCGGCGGTGTGATGTAACCGAAGCGAATGTTGAAACCGTGAGCGAAGAACAGTGCATCGCCGGCCTTCAAGTTTGGCTCTACTGATTCGGCGTACACGGTACGTGCAACGTGATCAGGAACCAACATCATGATGACGTCAGCTTCAGCGGCAGCAGTTGCTGGATCTACAACGCGTAGACCT
>JALQVI010000033.1 GCA_023260395.1 Candidatus Nanopelagicales bacterium | reverse complement strand
TGATGGCAACGTCCTTGCGGCCGGTGCGTTCGCGTTCGGCAACGAGGTCGTAGTACACCTTGCCGCTGCACAACAGAGCGCTCTTTACATCGGCAGGGTTCACAGTGGTATCGGTGATGATCGACTTGAAGGTGCCTTCGGTGAAGTCACTGACCTTGCTCGTTGCAAACTTCGCGCGAAGCAGTGACTTCGGCGTGAATACGACCAGTGGACGAACTAACGGTGACTTTACTTGCCAACGCAGCAAGTGGAAGTACGACGCAGGTGTCGATGGCATAGCGACGGTGATGTTGTCTTGCGCACACAACTGCAAGAAACGTTCCACGCGTGCCGATGAGTGGTCTGGGCCCTGGCCTTCGTAGCCGTGGGGGAGCAATAGTGTGACAGCCGAACGCTGTGCCCACTTTTGTTCGCCGGCAGCAATGAATTCGTCGATGATGGTCTGCGCACCGTTAACGAAGTCGCCGAATTGCGCTTCCCACATCGTCAACACATCTGGACGCATGACTGAGTAGCCATACTCAAAGCCCATTGCTGCGTATTCGCTGAGTAAGGAGTCATAGACATACAGGCGTGAGCCATTGGAATACAACTGCTTGAGCGGCTTGTATTGCCAGCCAGTCTTTTTGTCGACGATGACTGCGTGGCGGTGACCGAAGGTTCCGCGACGGCTGTCTTGACCAGCAAGGCGAACGGAAGTTCCATCAGCAAGTAGTGAACCGATTGCGAGCGCTTCGCCCATGCCCCAGTCGATAGCGTCTTGCTCAACCATGTCAGCACGACGTTGAAGTTGTGGAGCCAAACGTGGATGAACAGTGAAGCCTTTGGGCATGTTCAACTGGCTTGCAACGACGCGATCGATAACTTCGCGTGAAATGCCAGTTGGAACGTCAATCGATGGCGTCTGTGGTGCCAGTGACTGTTGGCCGGTACTGATGACTTCGCTCGAGTCAGAGTTGAAGTCATCAGCAGGAGATGCCTTGGTGACTTGGAAGACTTTCTCTAGCTGTTCTTGGAAGTGGCGCAAAGCTTCTTCGGCTTCTTCGACAGTAATGTCGCCACGGCCGATGAGGGCTTCGGTGTAAAGCTTTCGTGTTGAACGCTTTTGATCGATGATTTCGTACATCAATGGTTGAGTCAGTGATGGATCATCTGCTTCGTTATGACCGCGACGGCGGTAGCACACCATGTCGATGACGACATCTTTCTTGAAAGCCTGGCGGTAGTCGTAGGCAAGCTTTGCGATGCGTACAACTGCTTCGGGATCGTCACCGTTGACGTGGAAAATTGGCGCTTGAATCATGCGGGCAACATCCGTGGCGTACACGCTCGAGCGACTGTATCGCGGCGAAGTGGTGAAGCCAACTTGGTTGTTGACGACGAGGTGAATCGTGCCACCAACGCGGTAGCCCTGAAGCTGACTGAACTGCAATGTTTCAGCAACCACGCCTTGGCCAGCAAACGCAGCGTCGCCGTGCATCAGGATAGGCAAGATTGGGTAGTCATCCTTGTTTTCCAGCACGTCTTGCTTGGCACGAACGATGCCTTCGAGGACTGGGTTTACAGCCTCGAGGTGTGATGGGTTTGCAGCTAGGTAAACGTCAATCTGCTTTCCGTTTTCACTGCTGTACGTGCCGCGTGTTCCCAAGTGGTACTTCACGTCGCCAGAACCTTGAACGGATTCTTCGCCGTAGTTGCCTTCGAATTCGTTGAAGATACGTTCGTAACTCTTGCCGGCAATGTTGGCCAATACGTTCAGGCGACCGCGGTGTGGCATGCCGATGCACACTTCGTTCAAACCTTCTTCGGCAGCTGAGTACAAAATCTGTTCAAGCAACGGGATGGCACTTTCGCCACCTTCGAGGCTGAATCGCTTTTGTCCAACGAATTTAGTTTGCAAGAAGGTTTCGAAGGCTTCGGCTTCGTTTAGCTTGCGAAGAATGCGTAGCTGTTCCTTGCGGTCAACGCGAGGGAGTGGAAGTTCGACTCGCTCTTGAATCCAGCGACGTTGCGCAGGATCCTGCATGTGCATGTATTCGATGCCAGAAGTGCGGCAGTACGCGTCGCGCAAGATGCCCAGGATGTCGCGAAGACGAAGGAATGACTTTCCGCCGAAACCACCTGTTGCGAACTCGCGGTCAAGATCCCACAGCGTGAGTCCGTGATTGGCGATGTCCAAGTCTGGGTGAGTGCGCTGCAAGTATTCCAGCGGGTCAATGTCAGCCATCAAGTGACCACGCACGCGGAATGCGTGAATCATTTCTTGAACGCGCGCGGTCTTGTCGAGTTCATCATCGTGTGACGTAGCGATGTCCTGCGCCCAACGAATTGGTGCGTAAGGGATTTGAAGTGCGCTGAAGATGTCGTCGTAGAAACCTGATTCGCCAAGCAACAGTTGGTGCACGCGACGAAGGAAGTCACCTGACTGAGCGCCTTGAATCACACGATGGTCGTAGGTGCTGGTCAGCGTCATGATCTTGCTGACGCCATTCTTTGTGATGGTGTCTTCGGAGGCGCCTTGCCATTCGGCCGGGTATTCCATGGCACCGACGCCGATGATGACACCCTGGCCCTGCATCAAGCGAGGGACCGAGTGAACCGTGCCAATGGTGCCTGGGTTGGTCAGGCTGGCTGTTGCACCTTGGAAATCTTCGACAGCGAGCTTGCCGTTACGAGCTTTGCGAACAACGTCTTCGTAAGCATTCCAAAACTCTGCGAACGACATAGTGTCAGCATTCTTGATGCACGGCACGAGCAGTTGGCGAGTGCCGTCTTCTTTCGCGAGGTCAATAGCAAGGCCAAGTCCAACGTGAGTGTTGTTGATGATTGCTGGCTTGCCATCAAGAGTTGTGTAAGCAACGTTCATGCCTGGCACTTCTTTGAGCGCACGAACAATTGCGTAGCCGATGATGTGAGTGAAGCTGACTTTGCCGCCACGACCGCGTGCAAGGTGATTGTTGATCACGATGCGGTTATCGACCATGAGCTTGGCAGGAACGGCGCGCACGCTTGTTGCGGTTGGAACCTGGAGGCTGGCTTCCATGTTGGTCACAACGCGAGCAGCAGTGCCTTTAAGTTTTTCAGCGCCTTCGGGTGCAGGAGCACTCGCTGCAGGTGTGGCAGCTGGTGTCGTAGTGGCAGCTGGAGCTGCAACAGGTGTTGGAGCTGACGGAGTAGCAGCAGGAACGCTTGGTGCAGAAACTTGTGGCGCAGGTGTTGGCGTTGCTGCAGGCGCTGCATTCGCAGCTGGCGCTGCGGTAGGCGCTGGAGTCTTTGCAACGCTAGGCGCAGCATCTGCAGGTTGGTAGTCCGCGAAGAACTCCCACCATGCCGGATCAACTGATTCTTTATCTTCGAGGTACTGCTGGTACATCTCGTCCACGAGCCAGTCGTTGGCTCCAAATGGACTGCTCTTAGGTCCGGACACCATTGGCCTTCCTGGTTGCTTGCGTAACTACAAGGTTAGTAGGCGATTCCATATGGTGGAAACGAATGGGGTGTGACCTACACCGCGCTGAGTGGTGCCCCTGAAAGCCGAGCCGTGAAGGCAGAAACGAGTAACCGTTTGGCGCAGGATGACGCTGATCGAGGATGCAACCTGGCTAAGGGCCAAGACCACGAGCGGCTTGCCTAGTTTCTAGCGCTGGTAGTCTGCCTAATCGAGCCCCTGTAGCTCAGTGGATAGAGCGTCTGCCTCCGGAGCAGAAGGTCGAAGGTCCGATTCCTTTCAGGGGCACTTCCTCGCCCGCAACATACTGCAGCAATCCGCCGAACCGCCGTGGCCTTTTATGTTCGGCTTGATTGGCAGTTTGTAGCGGGCTCGGCCGCGAACAACTTCAGTAGTTCGGCGCGCTAACCATTCCATCCGCAGGTAAACTTCGAAACAACACGGGAGCTCCACCAGGGGCTGAGAGGGCGACATCGGGTCGCCGACCGTCAAACCAGTCGGGTAATGCCGACTTGTGAAGGGAAATCACAATGCAATTAATTACCTCTATTAATGATGCGGCAATGACAACGATGGTTTCGATTTGGTCGTATGACCTGACGTGGCTCGAGTTCGTTGCCGTGGTCACTTCCTTGGCTGGTGTGTGGTTGGGAACAACCGGAAAGAAGATCACTTGGCCTTGGTGGGCAATCAGCAGTGCGCTGTACGGCTGGCTCTTTTATGAATGGGACTTGCTTGCAAGCGCGGCACTTCAAATTGTTTTCATCGCAGCTGCAATGTGGGGTTGGGTCGGCTGGGGTCCCAAGGGTGCCAAGCCGCGCGTTGCCACGAATCAACAGCGTGTTGTTGTGCTGATCGTTGGTGCAATCGCAACGGCGCTTTTGGCTCCATGGTTTGCCTCTATCGGTGCCGCCACAACATGGCCAGATTCATTCGGACTTGTGTTTAGCATCGTGGCTCAAATCATCATGGTGCGCGAATACCGCGAGAACTGGGTCGTGTGGTTTGTTGTTGATGCGGTGTACACAATCGAGTACGCCTATAACAAGCTCTATTTCACATCAGTTCTGTACGCGCTCTTCACGGCAATTGCTGTCCGAGGTTGGGTGAATTGGAAGTCGGAACTCAATAGCGAAACGTCGTTGATGAAGTAATGACTTCGTACGACGTTGTCGCTATAGCCGACGAAGCGCGCGCGAAAGTTCCGTTATGCGGAGCAACTCGTGTCATCACAATTGATGGGCCCGCAGGTTCAGGCAAGACGACCTTGGCTAGCGCACTCGCTGCAGAGTTAGGCGAGTGCGCAGTCGTGCATATGGATGATCTGTATGAAGGCTGGACGCAAGATCTCAACCGTGATCTCGCCGAGCGCATTCAACATTGGATTTTGACGCCGTTGGAGTCGGGTCACGACGCACAGCATCTGAAGTATGACTGGGTTCAGTGTGCCTTCACCGAGATCGTGCCCGTTCCTAAAGCGCCGTATTTGATTCTCGAAGGTGTTGGTTCAGGCAATCTAGCGTTGCGGGAATTTGTATCTCTCGCGCTCTGGATTGAATCTGATCCGGAACTGCTCATTGAACGTGTAGTTGACCGTGATGGGGAGCAGTTGCGCGATGAAATCATGCGTTGGCAAGAACACGAATCGCAGTTTCATGCGCTTCATCAAGTGAAAGCATCAGCGCACTTGCAACTTCACGGCGACGGTTAGCTCGCGTAATCCTCCATCGCTGGGCATTGTGTTCCAGGCGCGACTAGTGGCTCGAAATGCCACCATTCATTTTTGTAGCGCCGACACATGCCGAATTTGTAGCCGTTCTTTTCTAGCCACTTGGCGCCTTTTCTCGGCCCAGCACCATAGTTCACGTCCATAGCGATACCCCAAGGGTGATTCGACTTGAGCGGTGGCAATACCCAATGGCTGGCAAGTTTCTTGTCGCCGCCATAACGCTTTACGGCGCGATCGTATAAATACTTTTGATGTGCCAAGCTGCGCCAGCCACTTGTGATTTGAAGTGCGTAACCGTGTTTACGAGCAGCAGCCTTTGCGGTCTTGTAGCGATTAAGAAACGTTGTGATCAAATGTGTCGGACGATGCTTGCCGCGATTAATCGCTGTCGTTCCGAGCGAAAGTTCTGATTGTCGACATGTGCCTGAATAGATTGCGTGAACTTTTCCGGTCTTGGCGCTGCCGCAGTAGTCAATAACGGTTGTCGAAGTTGAGGTCGATGGTGTTGGTGAAGGCGTCGGTGTGGGACTAGCGGCATGCGAAGGCGTGCACATCAAACTGACGAACACTGCGCATGAAATTGCCGTTACTCGAAACTTCACAAAACCTCCACGTGTGTGATTCAAGTGTAAATACATCTCAGAGCGCCTAACGCCTCTACTAGAGTCAGGAATTGTGATTAGTGGTAACCATTTGGTGGAATTCATCCTCGCCAGCGCAGCAATCATTCTGGTTCCTGGTCCAAGCGTGATGTTTACGATCGCTCGTGCAGTTGCGTGGGGCAGAGGCACGGCGTTGTTGTCCGTGTTGGGAAATGCGCTTGGCATGGTTGTGTTATCAACCTTGATTGCAATTGGTCTGGGTCCCGCGTTGCAACGTTCGCATCTCTTGCTTGAAACTGTGCAAGCCGCCGGTGGTCTTTACCTCATCTATTTGGGTTACCAGGCATTGAAGCATCGCCAGGAACATGCCGATGACATGGTTGCGCTCAATGAATCAAAGCCCAGCAACTGGCAGACAATTCGTCAAGGGTTCATGGTTGGTGTTTTGAATCCCAAGGCACTTGTTTTTTTTGCGGCAATTTTTCCGCAATTTGTGGAGCCTGAAGTTGGTTCAGTTACTGTCCAGCTTTTGATCTTTGGACTCATCTTTGCAGCGCTTGCAGTGTTACTCGATGGCTCATGGGCCATCATCGTTGGCACGTCTCGCGATTGGTTTGTTACTTCACGAAACCGACTAGTTTTCCTTCGTACCGTCGGCGGTGTCGTCATGGTCATTCTTGGTGTGCTCGTCCTCATTCCACTGATTGTGAGCAAGTTCTAAAAGCGAATAAAAATTGAGGCGATCGGAAAATCCGACCGCCTCAATTTTTTGTAACTAATTAGTCGTTGTTGGCATCCGTAATCAAACCGGCGCGAACCTTTCCGGCGCCGAGGTAACCGGCAACACCGATGAGTACAACGATGAGGAATGTTCCTAAAGTAAAGCCGATAACGCTGGCTTTTGATGTTCCCCAAATGTCCATGTAGTCATATTCTTGGCCGAGTGCTGACTCCAGCACGCCAGGAAGCATGGCTACGACAGAGCCAATCGCAATGTAAACCACGACCATGATTCCAAGAATGTGGAATCCTCGTGAGCCACCGGGGACCGAGTATGGACGGTGCACATCAGGATAGATGCGCTTGAGTTTCATCAATGCCGGAACGATCGTCAAGTACGACACGAGCAACGTCGAGATGGCACAGAACAAGACCACACCGAACACCGCGCCAGCATCGCCTTGTGCCAATGTCATCGACGCTGCAACGAAGATACTCGACATAACACCAGACATGATGTTCACGCGAAGAGGCGTGCCGAGCTTTTCGTTGAACTCACCGAAGTAACCGCCGAAGAACGTTCCATCAGCTGCCGCCATGGCCTGGATGCGGTCCGTTGCAATCATCCACGAGCTGCCTTGATTCACCAATGCGTAAACCAAAAGCAGTGCTGTGATTGTGAGCAGCGTATGTGCGGCGCCTCCATAAATCGAGAAGACTGTTTCGAAGGCCTTCATGAATGCCTCGATGCCATCGAGATCACCGGCTGGAACCACCAACATGATTGCCAACACGGGCAACAGATAGGCAGCCACGGCGATGAATGAACCACGACGAATCGATGGGGCAGTGTCTGCAGCCGGATCAATGATTTCCTCTGACGCAGCACTTGGTGCTTCGAATCCAACGTAGGCAAACAAGATCACTGGAGCAGCGCCGAGGAAGCCTTCCATTGTCGGTGTCATGTCCGAAAAACTTAATGGCTGGAAACCGTTCTTGATTCCATAAATAACCGTTGTGATAATCAGCAACGCCAACACTGCAAGCTTTGCCCACGCGCCAACGTTGACGAAGATCTTGCCGGTCTTTAGGCTGACAACCGCAAGCAAGATAGCCACCCATACGAACGCCAACTTGAACACCCAGTCGCCGATTGAACCCGCAGGCAGCGGATGAACATAGGCATCAAACGCGGTGTATGCAATCGAAACCAACGCGCCGCCAAGCCAAATCGGATTCGTGATCCAATAGAGCACTGACGTCACGCCGGCAACCAAACGGCCATAGGCCAATTTGGTCCACTGGTAGGGACCGCCTTCCTG
The DNA here is from genome assembly GCA_023260395.1 of Candidatus Nanopelagicales bacterium. Classification (GTDB taxonomy): domain Bacteria; phylum Actinomycetota; class Actinomycetes; order S36-B12; family UBA5976; genus UBA5976. Next base: position 6,479 of record JALQVI010000033.1, on the reverse strand, counting down.
TGGGAACGCAGCACCTGTCTCGGCAAAAATCATTGCCGAAGGAATCATGAACGTTGCCATGAGGAAGATTCCCCAGAACAACGACTGAGGACCACCAGCAGCAATTGTGCCGATGACATCGAGTGCAATCACGGCAGCAACGATGAACAGAATCACGTCAACACGGCGCAACGACTTAACGAGTTTCGCTTCTTGTTCCCGTGCTAGCTGTGTTTGTTCGCCGTAGCCAGGACCTGTTTCAGAATTAATCGACATGGTTACCTTCTTTAGTGGATGACGCCATCAGCCGTTGTGCGTGACAATACTGAGCGCATTGCTTCGACACAGCGGTCGGCTTCTTCTTCGGTCATGATCAGCGGTGGTGAGAGGACCAAGTTGTGTCCGCAGTCGCGAACAATCACGCCGGTCTCGCGACGAATGACGTCTGGCAACATTGGCTGCAACATTGGTAGTGGCTCGCGAGTTTCTTTATCCGAAACCAGTTCGACAGCGTGCATCATGCCGACATAGCGAACTTCACCAACGATAGGCAGGTCAAGCAGCGAACGAAGTCCTTCGTGTAAGTACTGGCCAATCTTCTTGGCGCGATCAAGCAGGCCTTCATCTTCGATGATGTTGATGTTGGCAAGCGCAACTGCAGCCGCCGTTGGGTGACCGTTGTAGGTGTAGCCCATAGGGAAACCAAAGTCGCGACCGAGAACCTCTGCGATGTCTTCGGAAACCAGAACAGCACCAAGTGGGATGTAACCCGAGGTAATGCCCTTTGCAGTGATGATGATGTCTGGTTCAACGCCGAAGTGTTGTGCGGCAAACCATTCGCCAACGCGACCGTATGCAGTAACAACTTCATCAAATACGAGCAAGATGCCGTTCTTCTTGAGGAGTTCAGAAACGCGTGGCCAGTAATCATCTGGTGGTACCAACATGCCGCCAACGCCCATGATTGGTTCGCCGACCATGGCTGCGATGTTCTCGGCGCCGATGCGTTCGATTGTTGCTTCAAGTTCTGCAATCAAGAAATCAGTTGGGTCTTGACCGTTGTACAGCTCGTGACGGTAAGGCCATGGCGGAGTGACGTGTTCGATGTTTGGCAACATCGGGCCGAAGCCTTCGTGGTAAATCGGGAAGCCGGAAAGCGAACCGCCGCCGTACGCGATGCCGTGGTACGAGTTGCGACGAGCAATGATCCAGTTGCGGTTCGAGTTGCCTTGGCGATGGTGGAAGTAACGCGCCATCTTGAGTGCGGCTTCGTTACCTTCGGAACCACCGCTGGTGAAGTACACATGACTGATGTTGTCCGGAGCAATCTGCACAAGCTTTTCTGCCAAGGCGATGGCTTTGTCGTTGCTGAACTCCCAGAATGATGTGAAGTATTCCAACGTGCTGATTTGTTCCTTGGCAACCTCAGCAAGGTCTTCACGGCCATGGCCAATTTGTGCAAGCCACAATCCACCAGTTGCGTCGAGGTATTCCTTGCCTTCGGCGTCCCACAACTGACAGTCCTTGCCCTTGGTCATGATGACGCGTTCGGTCACCGACGACGGCAAGTAAGGATGGATGATGTGTGCGCGGTCGGATTGCGCCAACTGCTCGTTTGTTGCTGTCATTTTTACCACCTGAGTAGTTCTTTGTAACGTATTTCAAAGAATCGTAGCCTCTTGCGACGTTCTGCACTAGGGTTTTTATGTATTTGTTTGCACTTGATTTCAAAGCAAGCAAATGCCTTGATTTTAGGGAGTTTTCGCAGGTGGCACGGCCAAAAGAGCAGACTGAACGGCGCAAGGACCTGGTCCAAGCCGCCATGGATGCCATTGCCGTGCGGGGTCTGTCCGGTCTTCGCTTGAAAGACATTGCTAAAGAAGCGGGTCTGTCCATCGGGTCGGTCAGCTACTACTACCCAGAAATCGAAGATCTCTTGGTGGAAGCGCACCGCGAAGCGCTAGAGCGGTTCTACTGGAATCGTGTCGAACACGTCGACCAATGCGAATCTGCGGCCGAGCAAATTGTGGTTGCCATCCAAGAAGGTATTCCTGACGAGCCTGTGACTTCAGATGTTCGCACGCTTTATGAATTGCACACCTATGCCGGCCGAAATCCGGCGCATGCTTCGATGATGACGACACTGTGGGATCGCGAAGTGTCTTTGTATGAACGAGTGATCGAACGCGGTGTCGGGCAAGGACACTTTAAGCCAACGCATGACCTGCGGGTTATCGCAGAAACCGCTGTGGCACTCGAAGATGCATTCAACTTGCATTTGGTCAGTAGCAATGGCGCAGTGACGGCCAAGTTAGCCCGCGAACGTCTGAGCTCATACCTTGCCACTGCACTTAGTTGCATGATTGCTACTCAATAGGACGTTAAAACAAAAAATGCGAGCCACGCCGATCATGGCGAGCTCGCATTTTTTAGTGGCTTAATGCAATAAGTCTTCCGCGTTAGCAAGTTGTTCGATGAGGTAGGCATGAACTTCCTGCGCCTTTTCGCTGATCTCTCGGCTGGTGTCAGTAACAAGAACAACCTTGGTCGTTTGGCAATCATCCTTGAGCGGACGAGCAACCGTCAGGCGCCCATCAACAGCGACTGGGCTTGCTGGCTTGGTAGCCAAGATGGTGTAGCCAAGGCCATTGCCGACCATCGAACGCACCATTTCATATGACGGTGAGCGATAAGCGATGTTTGGCGTGAGTCCCTTGTCTGCGAACAACGACAAGAAGTAATTGCGCGATGGCACCGAATCGAGCAACACCATCGGTTCGTCGACGAGTTCGGACAAGCTGATCTCGTCCTGATTCGCCAACGGATGGAGTGCTGGAAGTAATACATATGGCGGGAGTTCTGCAACAACGATGGACTTGGTCCACCAGTCTGGAACTTCAAATTGATAAGTCAACAACATATCGGCTTCGCGCACGCCAAGGTGATGAATGAGTTGATCTTGGTTGCCTTCGTAGACCTTGATGTCGACGTTGGCATCAACATTCTGGTAATCGGCAATTACGCGTGGAATCAAGAACGGTGCAAGCGAGGAGTAGCAGCCGATGGACACGGTTTCAATGTCTTGGCCTTCGGCATGGACGCGGTGACTTGCGCTTGCAGCACCGAGTGGAACTGACGAACCGTAGCTTCGGTTTGAATACACCAAAGTAGGACCGCTTTCGCTCACGTTTGCGGTCTCGACTTCACCGATGAAAATGTAGTGACTGCCGTAAAGCACTTCTTCGACTAGTTCGCAGTCGAAAGTGACAACTGCGTTTTCCAGCTCCCACGAGCCCAGTCCAGTTTTGTGCCACGTACCGATTGTGAATTTATCTTCGACGCCAGCCCGGCCTGCGAAACCATCCGAGACCCACGCTTGCGTATCGCGCAACACGTTGACGCAGAAACGCTTGTTCTCGCGAATGATGTCTGCGGAATATGAATTCTTGTTAACGCATACCAAGAGCGATGGGCGAGCAGAGTCAGCTGAAACTGAACTCATGGCACTCACTGTTGCACCCGCTTTTCCTGCAGGTCCATCAGTAGTCACAATGTTGACGGTCGCTGCAGCGCGACTCATTCCTTCGAGGAATTTGTCTCGGGTCATGCTCGTGAGTACTCCTTCACGTAAGTACGCATTGTTGCGTCTTGGGCTATGTCTACCATGGTCAACGCCAGTCCTTTGGCCCCATCGAGCACAGCGTGATTAGCATCACTTGTGATTGCAGCGGCTGCGAATTGGTGTTGGTGATTGACGGCATCGCCGCTGTTGATTCCGATGTACGGGTGGAATGACGCAACAACTTGGGAAACATTGCCCATGTCGGTGCTGGCTCGGTTCATGCGAGTTGCTGGCTCTGGCACATCGAAGTTTCTGCCGAGGGCTTCGGCATTGGCACGGTACATGCGAGTGAATTCTGCGTGGTTGTTGAACTCGGAATATGGAGCGTTGCCTTCGTGAATTTCTAGTGTGCAGCCCGTTGCCAGTGCGCCAGCCTGGAAACATTTTTCAATGCGATCGTAAACGTCATTCATTTCGGCGGTCGTATTTGCGCGCACGTACCACTTACCTTCGGTGCGTTCTGGAATTGCGTTTGGCGCTTCGCCGCCGCGCGTGATGATTCCGTGTACGCGAACACTTGATGACAGTTGTTGACGAAGCAAGCCGATAGCAACCTGCGCGATGGTGAACGCATCAGATGCATTCACGCCTTGCTCTGGGTAAGCCGCGGCATGTGAAGCTTTGCCGGTGTAGCTGACTTCAAGGTGCTTCACTGCGAATGGGTTTCCGTGATCGACATCAACTGGCCCTGGATGAATCAATGCGGCAACATCAATGCCTGCAAAGCCGCCGCGTTCAAGCATGGTGATTTTTCCGCCGCCGCCTTCTTCGGCAGGCGTGCCAAGGACAACGATTGTTGCGTTGAGTTCATCGGCAAGTGGTGCAAGTGCAAGAGCGGCGCCTACTGATGCCGAAGCGATGATGTTGTGGCCACATGCATGGCCTAACCCTGGGAGCGCGTCGTATTCCGCGCACAATGCGATGGTTAGTTCGCCAGTTCCAAATGTTGCTTTGAATGACGTAGGTAAGTCGCAGTAGTTAGTCTCGACGGCGAAACCGCGGGCGCTTAGATACTCAGCGAGGTACTTACTGCTCTCAACTTCATTCCACGCTGTCTCTGGATGTGCGTGAATCCAGTGACTGAGCGCGATTAAGTCATCGCCCATCGCATCGACGCTGGCGATAATCGCACTCTTGAGGTTCGTCATTATTCGTCTCCAGGTACACCGTATGAAGGAGCGGAAGTTGGGTTTAGCGCGCGCGTCACATAGTCGACTGCTTGTGGTGCCCACACTGCATAAATCTCGCGCAACTTCGCAATCGGGTCGTCGTCCCAATCCACGCGCAAGTTCGTGCTTGGCCACGCAACATCTGTTGCGACGATGACGGCGGCTGAATGCACAGGTCCGGCTTCGCCACCAGCCTTGACGCCAGTTTCTAAACATGCGATCAATCGATCGGCGAGTTCGCGCTCGGGATGCGCGTTGAATTCATCGACCATGGCTTGAATGACGCCATCGTTATCGAGCATGTTTCCAGCGGCGGCAACATTGTGGCCAGTGACCTCGGCATTGATGCCTAGTGACTTAGCACCAGAGAAAACTGCAGCTGCACCGGACTTGTCGACAACGGTGAGCTGGCGGAATTCTGGATGGGTTGCACCGGCGCTGACTTGGTCAAGAGCAGCTTGTGCGCCGAGACCGCTTTCCAGCGCGTCGAGCAATGCCGGACCTAAGCGCGGGTCAGTGACATTTTGACTCGACACTGCGCCAACGCCAGCGCGGACGTTTGGGCAACGCGAGCCAACAGATGGGCTCGAGCTGCTGATGGCAACGCCAAATGCGCCTGTGCGTTCGCAGCGACCTGCGATGCTGATTGTCATTAGTCGCGGGTTTCTGGGATGACGGCAGTGGCGTCGATTTCAACGAGCCATTCGGGACGAGCCAGCGCGGTGACTACAAGTCCGGTCGACACGTAGTGAACGCCCTTGAGCCAACGACCCATGACTTGGTACACCGGTTCGCGGTAGCGAATGTCAGTGAGGTAAATCGTGATCTTGGTGATGTCGCCCAGTTCAGAACCACATTCTTCGAGCAGCATCGCGATATTGGACATGGCCTTTTCGGCCTGTGCTTCGATGTCGCCAATACCAACTGACTCGCGAGTATCAAGGTCCTGACCAATCTGTCCGCGAAGGTAAACAGTGTTGCCTGCCACTACTGCTTGAGCTAGGTCGTTATCCAGATTTTGTTCCGGGTATGTGACCTTGGTATTGAACGGGCGAATTCGCTTGTGAGTCATGGTCGTCCTTTGTTTATTGAGTCTTGCTGATTTATAACGTTATCGGATATGAAGTGCGGGGTAGTGGTGAATGCCTGACCACCGATGGCTTGGATGGTCAGGTTCGCCGGATTAATTGACGATGCGAGCGCTGCCTTCATAGGTCAAGTAGCCGCGTTGGATTTGAATTTGATCGGCCAAGAATTTTGCGTCATGCCAAACACCCCAAATGAACGCAGAGCCACGTCGTGACAACCATGCTTGGCCGAGGAAGTAAATACCAGGAGCTTGAGAGACGCCGCGTGCATGTTGCGGCTTGCCGTTTTCATCGAGCGCGTTGTCAACGTGTAGCCAGCTGTAATCCAATGCGTAACCGGTTGCCCACAAAATCGAGGTCACACCAGCGGCGGCAAGATCGAGTTCTAGCAGGGGATTAACTGCTGACTCGGGCATTGGTCCAAGGATGTGTGCTTCTGGTTCTTCTGGCAGATCCAAACCATTGCGTGCGATGAATTCGTCGGCTTCTGCCAATACCGAGAGGAAGTTGGCATCGCCTCGTGCAATGTTCTTTTCCAAGTCAGGTGCAAAACGAATCACGCCATTGTCGTAACCCTGAGTGAGGCCGACAAGGTGAATGCCGCTGGCAGCAAGGTTGCGG